>JAGPGE010000414.1 GCA_018056145.1 Armatimonadota bacterium | reverse complement strand
TGGGTCGGGTGGCGCTGCTACGACAGTGCTCCACCGAAGAAGCACCGCGCCGGGGCGTGGTGTGGCATCTGAAAAAGGACGGCGTCGCGGGCAAGCCCGCTCCTACAATGTGTTGGGTCGGGTGGCGCTGCTACGACAGTGCTCCACCGAAGAAGCACCGCGCCGGGGCGTGGTGTGGCATCTGAAAAAGGACGGCGTCGCGGGCAAGCCCGCTCCTACAATGTGTTGGGTCGGGTGGCGACAAACGGCGCCGCAACAATGTGTTCGAGCGGGTCCGTTACCCGAACAGCTTGCCGATCTCGTCCTGGTCGAAGCGGGGGAGGCGGGTTTCGGCGCCATCCGTCACGAGTATGCAGCCGGTTCCTGGCTCCGTGACCGCGCCGATGACGGCGCAGGGAATCTGCCGGCGCGCGCAGGCTTCGATGATGGTCGAGGCGTCTCCTGGCGCCGCGGCGATGAGTAGCGCCCCGGAGGCGATCAGGCCCAGCGGGTCCAGTCCGAAATGAGCGCAAAGCGCGCGGGTCTCGGGGAAGACCGGCAGCGCGTCCCCATCCACCCGCATCCCCACACCGGCGGCGTCCGCAAGTTCCCAAATCCCCGTGGCCACTCCCCCCTCTGTCGGGTCGTGCATGGCGTGAACCGGCGCGGCGAGACTTGCGGCACGCGCCTCGTCCAGAACACAGATCCCCGGCTCGTGCAGCATCCCCGCGCACCGATTGATGAACGGCCCCTCGAAGCCGGCAGATAGCAGTTCCGCGCGCTTCTCCCGGGCGATGAGCGACGTTCCCTCCACGGCGATGCCCTTGGTGAGCAGGAGCGCATCGCCGGGCTTCGCGCCCCCACTGGTGATTAGGCGATCCACGGGCACGTCCCCGACCATCCCGCAGACGATGATGGGCCGGTCCAGACCGTGGGTGACTTCGGTGTGCCCGCCGACCAGCAGCACGCCGTGGCGCGCGCAGGCCTGGCGCAGTTGTCTGAAGATGTCGCGGACGAGCGCCTCGGTGGTGGTGGTTTCGGGCAGCAGGAGGGTGGCCACGAGCCAGCGGGGCAGGCCGCCCGCGCAGGCGATGTCATTCACGTTCACGGTCACCGCGTAGTGCCCAATCTCGTCGGTGGCGAAGGTGATGGGGTCGCTCTTCAGGAGCAGGTAGTACGGTGCGCCGATGTCCAGCACAGCGACATCGCAGCCGATTCCCGAGCCCACGACGACGCCGGGGTCCCGGGGCAGGTCACCGATGAGCTCGGCGAGCAGGTGCATGTCGAGCTTCCCCACGGGGAGGGTGCGGTCGTCCACGGGTTTCACCCCATGCGCAACCGGACAGGCGCGGGGCCTGTCCGGAGAGTGGATGCGCGGCGCGGTGCGTCAATTGTCGGCGATGCAGATGATGTGGACCAGGTCGGCGGCGCTATCCAGGATCAGATCGGCTCCAGCGGTGATGAAGGCCTCGCGCTCGGTCCTGGCGGTAAGCACGCCGCAGGTGAATGTCCGCGCGGCCTTGCCCACCTGGATGTCGGTGATGTGATCGCCGACCATGAGCGCGCCGGAGGGCTCGACCTCAAGCCGCGCCAGTGCCAGCAGCAGGTGTTCCGGGTCGGGCTTGACCCGCGCCACGTCGTCCCGAGTCAGCAGGACGTCGTGGTGCAGGTGATGGTTCTCCGTGACGGCCCGCACCCCTCGGCGGCAGTTGCGGGTCACAATTCCCACCCGCAGCCCCCGTGTGCGCAGGGCGTTCAGCATCTCCTGGATGCCCGGGTACGGTCGCGCGCCTGGGCAGGTCAGCATTTCCACGTCTTCCAGAATCTGCGCCGCCTCGCGCCGGTATTCATCCACCGCGCCGTTGCCGGACGCAAGTTTCGCCGCCGCGTGGTCGATGAGCTCCAAAACATAGCGGTCCCGGTCCATGCCCTCTTCCCACAGGCCCCAGGACTTGATGTGCTCCACGGTCCGGCGGCGCATTTCGGCGAAGTCGATCTCCGTCTCCGCCAGCGTGCCGTCGAAGTCGAACACCACGGCGCGGATCTGCTCCAACTGTCCGGCGGTCATCCTGCGGGCATCACTCACTCCGCGCGGCCCTTGGCCTCGCGCAGGACATCGCTGATCTCGCGGTGCAGGCGCTGGTATTCGCCGAGGTCTCCGGATGCCAGGGCCTGCTGGGCCTGCGCGTCCATTTCAAGAGCTTTCTCGAGCAACTGAAGCACATTGCCCGCCGGCGGGCGCGGGGGCTCGATCTCCGTGGTCGGTTTTGCGGCCGGGGCATTGGCGCCGGGTTCGCCGAAGAGCTTGCGCAGGGCGTCTTCGAGGTCATCACCAAGCGCGACCCTCTTGTTGTGGACCAGGACCACGAGCTTGAGCTCAGGAATGGCGCTGACCGAGCCCGCGATGTAGATCGGTTCGGCGTAGAGCAGGGAGTCCTCGACCGGGATCACCAGCATATTGCCGCGGATGATGGTCGAGCCCTTTTGGCTCCAGAGGGTCTGGCGCTCGGAGAACCCGCGGTTCTGGCTGACCCGTGTCTCAACCTGCATCGGGCCCTCGACCAGGGCGCTCTTGGGCATCTTGAAGCAGACGAGTTCGCCATACTTGTCGCCATCGCACCGGGCGGCCATCCAGGCCACCATATTGCGGTCCTCGCGGCCACGGAGGGTGAAGGGGATCATGAGCAGGAACTCCTCGCGGTCCTCGCCGGGGAGCTTCATGACCGCGTAGTAGGCCTCCACCATGCGCGGTTCTGTTGCGTAGAGCTCGGTGGCGATGGACCAGCTGTCCTCGCGCTGGTAGAAGGTCTTCGCGTCGCGCATGTGGTAGTCGGCGTACATTTCGGCCTGCACCATGAACAGAAGCTGCGGGTAGCGGAAATGCTCGCGCACCTTCGCCGGGGCAGGCTCGGTCTTGAAGAGCGTCGGGAAGATCTTCTGGTAGCACTTCACCATCGGGTCCGCGTCGTCCACCACGTAGAACTCGGGGATGCCGTCGTAGGCATCCACGGTGACCTTGATGGAGTTGCGCAGATAGTTGACCGGCACCACCCTGTGTGGGGTGGAGTACGGGTACATGCGGGTGTAGGTGTAGACATCGTTGATCCAGGTGAGCTTCCCGTCGATGATGCAGATGTACGGGTCCGGATCGCAGATGGCGAAGTAGGGCATCAAAGCCTGGATGCGCTCGGGCAAGGTGCGGTTGATGATGACCTTGCTGTCCTTGTTGAGAGACTGGGTGAGCAGCAGGTTCAGATCGTGGAAGCGCGCGAAGAAGGCCAGGCGGCGGAAAAAGCCGCCGATGGGGACGCCGCTCTTGCCGGAGTAGTTGTGGTAGGCGTTGCTGTCGGCGCCCGTGGCATTGGGGTCATCACTGGCGCCCTGGGCGAGACGCGGGTAGTGCAGTTCCTTCTCTTCGGTGTTCACCAGGACGAAGTCCTCGATCTTCGCGAGGGGTTCGTCCATGAGTTTCTGGTCCGCGGCGCCGGGGCGGTCAGTCGCGGCTCCCGGACCGCCAGGGCCGTCAGGCTGCTGTTGCGCCTGGCCGCCTTCGGGTTCGGGGGTGCCGGCGCGCTCCCTGCGGTCAATGCGCTGGATGTACTCGATATACCGCGGGTGGATGCTGGCGTAGAAATAGATGCCCGCGCGGTCCTCGTCGATCTCCATGCCCTCAACGCTCTGGGGCGGGATGTCCTTGACCCACCACTTGGGCAGGCCCTCGTCTGAATCCCCCCGCTCAATCTCCGACACAGGCGCGGCGGCTACGCCGTAGCCGTGGGTGTACTGCAGGCGCTCATTCACCCAGGACTTCGGGGGCGGGATCTTGTTGGAGTCAATCTGGCGCGGGGCCAGCATGACCTGGCGATAGCGGCCATCCACGGTATAGCGGTCCACGTCAACATCGGGGAAGTCATAGTAAGCCCGGAGCGCCTGGGTCTGGTCCATGGTGCGCTCCAGCGGGCGATGATCCCACAGGCGGATATTGTCAATGGTGCCGCGATTTGCCTCGATGTCCTGCCAGGTCAACGGGCCGCCCATGTTGTGCATGCGGTTGTCGATGTCCGCCAGGTCGAAAGCCTTGTTCGTGGCATTGATGTTGTACTCGATGAACCGCTGCTCTTTCTCCAGCTGGGTGGGCAGGACCACGAGCTTCTGCACCAGCGCCGGGTAGACGCTGCCGCCGAGCAACGAGAAGAGGATGACTACCGCGAGTGCGCCCGCGGGCCAGAAGAGGCGGCGGGAGCGGATCTGGCTGACGATCACCGCGGCGGCGATGACGCAAAGCACCATGAGCGCGTACATGACAGGCATGCGGCCGTACACGTCGGCATACGCGGCGCCGGAGAAGGAGCCGCCACGCCGGGAGAAGACCAGGGCCAACATGTCCAGATGGTAGCCCCAGACCTTGAGAAGCAGGGCGACGGCCACCAGGGAGTAGACGTGGGCGCGAGCGCGACTGATGGTCTGGATGGTGTTGCCGGCGATCCGGATCGCTTCCTGATACAGGTGCACCAGGATCGAGGTGACCAGGGCGATGATCACGCCGTAGAACGCGGTGCGATAGATGTACTGCAGGAAGGACAGCCTGAACACGTAGAAGCCGGCGTCGCGACCGAACAGTGGATCGGTGTCGCCGAAGTCCACGGCATGAGTGAACTGCAGCCAGGGCAGCCACTTGCTGCTGGCCACCAGCCCCGCCATCAGCCCCGCGATGAGGGCGAAGATGAGTAGGGCCTTGTCGGCGTATTCCTCCACCTGCGCGCGCTCTTCGTCGGGCATGAGTCGCTTGCCGATGAGGGTGACGTCAGCCGGGAGGGGCTTGCGCGCGATGCGCAGGTTGATCCAGACCCAGGCGAAGAACAGGACACCGACCACGACACCCAGAACGACGCGGGTCCACAGGACGGTGCTGAAAACGGCGGGCTGGCCCATGACGCCGAACCACAGGTAGTCGGTCCACAGGGTCAGGGCTTTGGCGATGAGGATCAGCAGGAAGATGGCCCCGAAGACCCAACTGAAAATGCGCGAAGAAAGCGTCACTGATCGTCCTCCATGTCTGTCTGCCCGGGTTCCGCGTCTTCGTCAGTGTCGTCCAGATACCCTTCGGCGCCCTCGAGCTTCCTGGACAGGCCTGACTCTATAAGCTCTCGGAACTTCTCAACTTCGGCGTTCTCGTCAATCTCGTGGCGCAGGATCTGCGCTTCATCCAGCACCTGCTCGGCCACGAATATGTCCGCATCCGCCCGGACCGCGAGGGCCAAGGCGTCGCTGGGCCGGCTGTCCACCTGCACTTCCTCTTCGCCGTTGGTCAGCGTCAGAAGCGCGTAGAAAATGCGGTTTTCCAGCTTTGTCACATCAACCCGCACGATCTCGTATCCCACGGCGGCCAGCGCATTGATGAACAGATCATGGGTGAGCGGTCGCTCGAAGACCTGTTCCTCGAGCTTCCACGCGATCGCTGTCGCCTCAAACTGGCCGATCCAGATAGGCAGGAGCCGGTCGCCGGTGGGGTCCTCCAGCAGCACGAAAGCCTGCCCCTGCGGGTTCATCAGCACACGATGCACGTGCATCTCAACCATGGGTCTCAACCCCTGCGCGTCAGTTTCCGCCGCGATCGTTCCCACCGCGACTGCCTGTCTGATCCGGCTCGACGCCCCCGCCGGTGAGACTGCGCGAAGCCTGGAGGCCTGCCCGGCGCGCCTGCTCGTAATCAATGCCAGCGCACTCAACGGCGTCGGGCCAACTGCCGAACATCCCTGGCCTGCGGGCCGCAACCACAAGCGCACCGTACCCGTTCCTGC
>JAGPGE010000413.1 GCA_018056145.1 Armatimonadota bacterium | reverse complement strand
CGGCTGGAACGTGGTCGAGCTGCAGGACGGTCTGTTCGGTGACTTCCCGTTCCGCCAGTACGTCTGGGGCCTGGACTTGAGCGGCCAGTCGGGCCGGACCGACGCGAGCGGTGTTCACGCGGCCGGGGGCATCGGCGGTCTGCTGGCGGCCAGGGAATGCGATTGGGAGTTCTACCCGGATTCGTGCGGGAGCAATTATTTCCTCTACGACGCCAACGGCAACGTCGGCCAGATTCTCTACGCGGCCGACCTGACGCTTGCGGCCCATTACGAATACGATCCCTACGGCAACGAAATCGCCGCCGAGGGCCCCTACGCGGCCGCCAACCGCTTCCGCTTCAGCACCAAGTGGTACGACCCGGAGACGGACCTGTACTACTACGGCCACCGTTACTACAGCCCGAGGCTGGGGAGGTGGACGAGCGAGGATCCGATTGGGGAAAAGGGAGGGAAGAACCTGTACACGTTTGTTCAAAACTCCCCTTCGAATTGGATTGACTTTCTCGGGACGGCACCGAAAGATCCCCACTACGGCCTTCCCGACGAGTTCTGGCATTGGGGTGAGAAATCAGGTGAACTGAAACCGCTCAAGGATTGCCGTGGCATAGTGCCACGCGACGAAGCTTTCGACTTGTATAAAGAATGGCTGCGCCGTGGCAAGCCCCGTCCTCCAGGTTGGAAGCCTCCTCGGCCTCCCAAACCGGGTCGCGGTGGAGTCGGTAGAGGACTCGGGGGCGCGGCGTGCTGTGCGGCGGCCATAGTTCTGTCGGATCCACAGACCGCATTTGCCCCCACGATCCCATACTGGGCGAGTTTTAACTGCCGGACTTGTCTCGTGCATTGCGTCTGCTCGTCGTGGTATGAAGTGCGGGTCGTCCCACCCTGGTACGACCTCTTCACAAGCGAAGAGAGAAATCTCGGAGTCACCAACAAGACGGACTACGGCGATATTTCTGTGGACGAATGCAGCAGCAAGGAGAGCGAAACCGGCTGGCGGCTGGTCGGAACCTCCCTGGGGTACAAAGTCTACAAAAACGAGGGCGTCCAGTGCCGGGCAGATCCGTCCAAGAAGAACTGATGCAATCTTGTGCTGGGAGACGCTGATGTCGTCAGTTACGCTCGAGCGAGAATCGCCACTAAGCCTGACGTTGATCTGCTCCGTCAATGAGGAGTTTGACGTCGAGCCCTTTCTACGCCGATTTGGCATAGTCGCTGCAGCCGTCTGGCGGCGAGGTCAACCGACTCTGACCGGACGCATCCGCGCTGACTCGGGATTCACGGTCGCGCTTGGGGAGTCTGAGTTCCCGGGTGAGGTCTCAACGGCGATGTTGGAGTTTCTCGGCCATTACTCCGGGCTCTTTGACGCGCTGCAGAGGCTGAACGCAAACGTCGAGATCGATATTCTGCTGCCGCTCAGGCTTTCACATGCTGCTGCACGGGGTATGAGCTTTCCCGCAAATCTGCTGCGGCTTGCGGGTTCACTGAATGTCGATTTAGGCGTGACCTCGTGTATTGTCGAGGAGGAGGACCGGAACGGGGATCGCGCCAAGCAACCTGAGAAGGAGGATGCGAATGGATGAATAGTTGAAACCTTCGGAGAGACCCTGTGGGAAGAGCCCACCCAGGAGAGCGTAGCCAGCACCTGGAAGCGAGTCTTGCGTGGTGTCGGGGCAACCCGCGCTGTGAAGCGTAGACAGCGAATGTGTGGGCCGTGTCACTGAGCCTCGAAAGAACCTACTCGCGGGAGCCGACGCTGTCCAGAAGGCGGAAGGCAATACCGAAGCGCCGTAGTGGCCTGGCACAGAGGTCCCGTCGGGGTCGTAAGAGCAGGGCACGCACATACGGGTTCCCCAGGAACCTGGGAGCCCCAGTCACCTCCAGTCTACAAAGAGCGTATCCGTCCGGCGAACCCCACCTGCACGCCCAGGCAGACTATGGCGACTGGGCGAGAGTGGTATGACTACCTGGCTGGCAAGCACGGTGCTGGGAATGTGGAGTGGACCAGCGGTTCCGGGCGGACGATTACCTGGCCCAGTGAGCTGCCACTTCCTGACGCAGGTGCACGGCTGTTCCGTGTCCGTCCTGCGCCTCGCAGCACGACCTTCGTGGACGAACTGACCGCTGTGGCTGGCCCGCGTCCGCCGGGGCACATTGCGCACCACCGGCAGTTCCTGCAACTCAATGGCTTAGATGACGGGAGCGTAAACGGGATATGGTGGCCAGAAGCACCGCATCAGACGGGGCACAGCCTCACGACTCCCATGCTCAACCAGACACCCTATGGGACAGAGTTTATAATCATGCCAGGAGGAGGCTGATTTATGGATAAGCTCAGCACCAGCCAGACTACTGACCTACGAGACGCCCTTTCACGGGGCTTACCCATGATCGAAGGTGTCCCTCGTCACATCGGGGGCAAGAGCATCGAGGAGGGACTCTGGAGATTCTTCTCGCCCAACCATCCCGCGTGTGGCATTCGGCGATGGAATGAGGAGTGGAGCAGTGCTTGGGGCGTGGCTAACGACGGTGTGTTTACCTTTGGTGAGGATGTCTTTGGGAACCAGTTGCTCTTCACGCCCGCTCGGACTACCGTGCTCCTGTGCGATCATGAGAACGGGGCCTGCTATGACCTGGAACTTGGCGTTCTCGATTTACTTGAGGCAGCCGTGGAGCATGGCCTTTCATGGATCGACTTCTACTCCAATGGCGCGCTTTCCGTGGGCCGGGGCTTCCTTCCACAGGTAAACTGGGAACAGCACCTGCATTGGACCCGGCCACTGATCCTCGGGGGGGCGGTGACTGCCGAGAACACGGCTGTTGTGGACCGCTTCACGCATCTTCACGGACACGCAAAGCTCTGGAGGCAAGTATCGGACTTGCCTCCGGGTACAGAAGTTCAGGTGCAATGATGGACCTGCCGGAGTGAGGGGGCGAGCGGCGAGCTATGCCTTCCACGTGCCCGGCAGCAACTCGGCCAAGCGGTTCACGGGATGGGCGGCGATGCGGGCGAGGACATCCCGCAGATAGGCGAAGGGATCGACGCGGTGACGCTGGCAACTGGCCACCAGGCTGAACAAGATCGCGGCGGTGGTCCCGCCGTTGTCGGAGCCGCAGAACAGCCAATTCTTCCGACCTACGGCGATGCGGCGCAGGGCGTTCTCGGCGGCGTTGTTATCGATGTCCAACTCACCGTCGGTGGTGTAGACCTTCAGGGCCTCCCACTGGTTCAGTGCATAGGTAATGGCCTGGCCCATCGGGCTCTTGGGCAGGACGGAGCCGCCGTTGACCACCTGCTGCGCTTCCAGCCACGCCTTGAACTGCTCCAGCCGGGGCACCGCGAACTGTTGCCGCAGTTCCAGCCGAATGGCCGACAGCGGGCGAGCCGTGCCGTCCTTAGGCTGCTTGTGGAACTGCTCCCGCGCCTGCGTCTCCACGTCGTAGAGCAGCCGGATGAAGGCCAGGGCTTCGGCGCTGCGCTTCGGGTCGGTCTTGCGGGCCTCATAGAAGTATCGCCGCGCATGTGCCCAGCAGGCGACCTCGACCACCAGGCCACCCGCCTGGCCTGCGTAGATGCCGTCATAGCCTCCGAAGGCATCCGCCTGAAGGAATCGCCGCTCATCTTTGCCCCAGTCCTTCAGGAAGGTCATGGGGCCGTCGCGGGATCGGCTGGGCGTGTAGTCGAACACGACATAAGGGTGGCCGTCATCACCCAGGTACACCCAGAACCGCCCGGTGCGGGTCTGCTCCAGCAGCTTATCCAGCACGTCCACCGGCGTGTCGTCGGTGTGGATCACCCGGCTGGCCCGCACTTCCTGGAGCATGAGGTCATAGAGCGGCTTCAAGGCCAGGGCCGACTGGGCCGCCCAGTCGCACTGCGTGGAGCGGGCGATGCGGATGTCGTGCCGCTCCAGGATGCGTTCGAGGCGGTGATACGGCAGATGGTCGCAGAAGCGGCTGACGATGATGTAGGCCAGCAGCCCCGGCGCGGCCAGCCCCTTCTCGATGGGCGACAATGGCTTCTCGGCCACTGTGATCTGCGGCCCACCTTCGGCAGCCTTGGCTTCGCAGGCTTTGCACGCGTACTTGAGCCGGACGTGCTCGATGACCTTGACCTTGGCGGGCTCGAAGTCGATCTGCTCGCTGACCTCTTGCCCGATGACCTCGCGCACCTGGTGACAACACGGGCAGGGCTTCTCGGCTTCGGGCAGATCGTGAATCCGGCGCTCGCGGGGCAGGTCTCGCCCGAGCCTTCGCCGACCGTGGCCCTGTCGCTGCGGTGGCGGCTCGACCGGCGTGGGCTGCGGTGCGGGCGAGGGACTATCGGCCTGCAACTGCCCGAGCATCTCGGCGAAGAGGGCCATCTGTTTGGGATCGATCTTCTCCGACGAACGCCCGTACAAGCGACGAAGCAACTGCTGAAGTTGATGCTCCATCTGACTGATGCGGCGTTCGGCCTTGTCGAGTTGCTCGCGTTGAACCTGGATCAGGGCGTGGCAGGCGGCCAGATCGCCGGGGAAGGCTTGCGCGGCAGGTGTGTTCGTCCCATCCGTGGTCACGTTCCATTAGACACGCAACCCGCACGGCAGGTTGCGAAAAAACGCGAATTACTCAATAAATCAGGCCTGTTTCGCTCTGAGGGTCAGCCGCTTGGTCCGCTTGATGCTGCGCAGGTCGATCCCTTCGAGCATCATGGCCAGTTCGCTGGCCTTGAGTTCCACGGCAGTGTCTTCGGATCGGACGCGCGGCAGGCGAAAGGTCCCTTCCTCCAGCCGCTTGTACCACAGGGCAAATCCGTCCGCATCCCAGTACAGGATCTTCAGCCGGTCCTTGCTGCGCCCGATGAACAGGAACAGATGGCCGGACAGCGGATCGTGCCCGAGGAAGTCCTTGACCAGCGCCGCCAGCGAGTCGAACCCCTTGCGCATGTCCGCCGGAGACGTGCACAGGTAGATCTTCGTCCCCATGCCCCGGTCGATCTCGCCCAGGCTGGGCAGCTTCAGCATGGCCGAGCCTCCAGGACGGCCAGCACTTCAGCGAGCATCTGCCGATCCACGGGAGCCAGGACGTGAACCCGCCGACCGCCGGACAATTCGATCTCGATCCTCGCGGCGGGTGGCACGGCGGCATCGTGGGCCAGCTTCACCGGCACGAACGCCGGGGCTGCTGGGGAACTCTTGGGCCGTGGTTGCGGAGCCTGCCGGTGACGACGTTGCTCTTGCTCTGCCTGTCGGGCCTGCAATTCGCGACGCCAGAAGTAGAAGGCGGATTCCTTGACCTGGTTGGCGCGGCAGAACTCCCGGACGGACACCCCGCTCCGCTGCTGCTCGCGAACGGTCCTTCGCCAGGTGGCTTCCCGCTTCCGATCTCGACTTGCTCCTCGAGCCATGCTCTTGCTCCTCATCGCATGGCCGCATTGTGGGCAGGGTGCGGGCTGACTACCAGATGCGGTTCACCGGACGCTTACGCCCGAAGCGCTGAAATGAGATGACTCGTTCGGGACCTGGCCGCCAGACCGGGCCAGGCGCGCTGTTTCCGCTTCGATCGCGCTTCGATCAGTAGTACCCTTTCCAGTTGGTGACTTCCGCGTTCCTGTAGCGGCCGGCCTCTGTGCCGGCCGTTCTCGCGAGATCGCTCGCGGAACTGTGGAACTGGAAACGGCACTAGTACCACCAGTCGTCGTACCAGTAGTAGTCCTCATAGAGGTAGTACTCGTCATACCAGTAATCGTCGTACCAGTAGTAATCGTCGTAGTAAACGTCCTCGTAGTAGAAATCGTCGTAGTAGAAAT
>JAGPGE010000412.1 GCA_018056145.1 Armatimonadota bacterium | reverse complement strand
ACCTGGTGAGCCGCGGGTACTACGACGGCCTGACCTTCCACCGGGTCGTGGAGGATTTCATGATCCAGGGCGGCGACCCGCTGGGTAATGGCTGCGGCGGGCCGGGGTACACCATCCCGGATGAGGCTGACCGGGGCCTGCGGCACTTCCGCGGGAGCCTGTCCATGGCCAAGACCCCGGAGCCGAATACGGGCGGCAGCCAGTTCTTCATCTGCCACGTGCCCTGCCGGCATCTGGACGGGATCCACACGGTCTTCGGGCACTGCATTGACGGGATGGACGTGGTGGACGCCATCAGAGTGGGGGACAAGATCAAGCAGGCGGTGATCCTGCGGCGGTCGCCATACGCGGATGTAGCGGTGCGGAAGTTCATGAAGGCGCGAGTGATGGACCGGGTGGAGTGAGGGGGGCGACCGGGTGACGCGTGATACTGACGGCGGCGGGCGAGACGACGCCCCACGCGGGTCGCGATAACGGGCTGTTCCGCGCAGACCAACCGTCCCGGTCGGCGCTGCGCATCACTAGGAGAAGTCCAGCCTCCCCTCCCGATCCATCAACATCCCCGCGATCTTCGTGTGGGGCGAACTCGCCGGATACTCCCCAAGGGCCTCCAGCTTCACCCAGCGCGCATCGGCGTATCCGACCGGGCGTAATTCGCCCGCCTTCGCCTCGCATTCGTACACGGACAGCGTGATCGCCTTGTTCATCACCCCGTGGCGCACCTTGAACACGAGTCCGCGGACGATCACCTCAAGCCCCAGGCTCTCGCGCACATGCTCCGCCAAGGCATTGGCGGCGTCCTGCCCCACGTCCTCGGCCTGCGGGAACTCCCACAAGCCCGCCCACACCGCGCCCTCGGGTCGTTGCGCGATGAGGACCCGGCCACCGCGCTGGATGATCGCCGCCGCATTGGCGCATTTCACCAGCGCCGCGCGCGGGGGCATCCGCGGCAGCGCTTCCTGCCGGCTGGATGCCTTCGCGCCGCAGAGCGCGCCCCAGGGACACGCCGCGCAGTCAGGATTTCTCGGGCTGCAGACGGTGGCGCCGAGTTCCATGAGCGCCTGGTTCAGGTCGCCCGGTCGGTCGCATTGCGCCAGGGCGCTCGCTGCGGCGCGAATCTGCTCCCGCGCCGGTTTCTTCTTCGGGTCCCCCTCAATTTCCAGCGCCCGGCACAGTACCCGCTCCACGTTGCCATCCACCGCCGGGACCGGTTCCGCGAAGGCGATGCTCAGGATCGCCCCGGCGGTGTACTCGCCGATGCCCGGCAAGGAACGCACCAGCGCGAACTGTCGCGGGAACTGGCCGGCGTACTCGGTCATGATCCTGCGCGCCGCGGCTTGCAGGTTCCGGGCCCGCGAGTAGTACCCGAGACCCGCCCAGTGCGCCAGCACATCCTGCTCCGGGGCCTGCGCGAGGGAATCCAGCGTGGGGAACCGCTGCATGAATCGCAGGTAGTACGGGGTGACCGTGGCCACCTGAGTCTGCTGCAGCATGACCTCCGAAACCCAGATCGCGTAGGGGTCGTGAGAGCCCCGCCAGGGCATGTCGCGGCGGTGGGTTTCGAACCATTTCAGCAGTGATTCGCGAAGGGAATCAAGATGCGCTTCGCAGCCCGCTGACGGGACAGCGGCGGGTCCGGCTGATTCTCGCTTAGAAGCCATTTTTCGGGGCATTTCCGGCATTTTAGCGCCTGCGGGAAATAACGTCGAGAGGGCCCGGATTCCTTGACGATTCGGGCCGATTCTGGTATACTTTTGCACGGCGGAAAGCCCGCCCATTCGCAGCAGAAATCGGCCCGCGAAGAGGCGCGAGACGGCTGGTGCGAAGGACCCGTCCGCGGCCTTTTCAGACAGAGCAGAGATGGATGGCGCCGGCGGTTCCTAGACGTTTCTCGGGCCCCCGGTTGTTCCCGGGTCTTGCCACCATTCTCCCTTGAGACTTTCCCACCAAACACACACATAGTCCGGAGCGCCACGGTGCGCTTCGCTGATCGCCGGTTCTACTGACCCAACCCCGGCGGGGGGCGCTGTCTGCCGCTTTGTGCGCCCCGCGAGTCCGTCTAAGGAGAGCTGCCTGATGGCCGAACAGCAGGCTTACGATGCCGCGCAAATCCGCGTTCTGAAAGGTCTCGAGGCGGTGCGCCGACGCCCGGCGATGTACATCGGCTCAACCGGCCCCCGAGGCCTGCACCACATCCTGTACGAGGTCGTGGACAACAGTATCGACGAGGTCTTCGTCGGCGTCTGCGACACGATCAATGTGCGCCTGCTGGAGGACGGTTCGGCCGAGGTCGAGGACAATGGCCGCGGGATCCCCGTGGACATGCACCCCACCGAGAAGCGCCCGGCGCTCGAAGTCATCATGACCACCCTCCACGCCGGCGGGAAATTCGACGGCAGCGCCTACAAGGTCTCCGGTGGCCTGCATGGAGTGGGTGTCTCCTGCACCAACGCCCTGTCCGAGTGGTGCGAGGTTGAAGTCGCCCGAAACGGCGTCCTGCACTTCCAGCGCTACCACCGCGGCGTCCCGCAGGGCGACATGAAGAGCAACGGCAAGACCCGCAAGGCCCACGGCACCCGCACCCGCTTCATGCCCGACCACGAGATCTTCGAGACCCTGGAGTTTGACTTCGATACCGTGGCCAAGCGCCTGCGCGAACTGTCCTTCCTCAACGGCGGCGTGCGCATCGTCTTGACGGACGAACGCCCCGGCAAGGAGCGCGAGGAAGTCTTCCATCACAAGGGCGGCCTCGCGGCGTATGTCGAGTATCTCAACGAGGGCAAGGACACCCTCCACAAGCCGATCCTCTTCTGCCAGGAACGCGACAATGTGGAAGTCGGCGTGGCCCTGCAGTACAACGACGGCATCCACGAGAACATCATCTCCTATGCGAACGCCATCCACACCGTCGAGGGCGGCACACACCTGTCCGGCTTCAAGACCGCCCTCACTCGCGTGGTGAACAACTACGCCTTCGCCTCCGGACTGCGCAAGGAGAAGGAGCGCAATCTCACGGGCGACGAGGTGCGCGAGGGCCTTGCGTGCGTCATCAGTGTGAAGATCCTGCACCCGCAGTTCGAGGGCCAGACCAAGGCGAAGCTGGGCAACAGCGAAGTGGAGGGCATCGCCAACTCCATCACCTACGAGAAGCTGACTGAGGCGTTGGAGGAGAACCCAACCGTCGCCAAGCGCATCGTGATGAAGGCGCTCACCGCCGCCCGCGCCAATGACGCCGCCCGGCGCGCCGCCGAAGCCACCCGCAAGACGGCGCTGTCCTCCGGGGGCCTGCCCGGGAAGCTGTCCGACTGCTCCAGCCGGAACCCCGAGGAGTGCGAGCTGTTCCTGGTCGAGGGAGACTCCGCCGGCGGCAATGCGAAGCAGGCCCGGGACAGCAAGTTCCAGGCGATCCTGCCCCTGCGCGGCGTGATCCTCAACGTCGAGCGCTACCGGCTGGACAAGATCCTGGACAATGCGGAAATCCGGGCGATGATCACCGCGCTGGGGACGGGCATCAACGTTTCCACCAACGGCGACGGGAACGGCAATGGTGACGAGGAAGCCTCCAGCAAGTTCGACCTGAGCAAGCTTCGCTATCACCGCATTATCGTCATGGCTGACGCGGACGTGGACGGCTCGCACATCCGCACCCTGATCCTCACCTTCTTCTTCCGCTACATGGAGCCGCTCATCCGCCACGGGCACGTGTATGTAGCCCAGCCGCCCCTGTTCCGCGTGAAGGCCGGGCGCGACACGTACTACGCGCTGCATGACAAGGAGCTGGAGACGCTGCTGGATCGCCTCGGCCGCCGGCGCGCGATTGTGAACCGCTTCAAGGGCTTGTCGGAGATGGCCCCGGAGGACCTTGCGGAGACCACAATGGCGCCGGACAAGCGGATCATGCGGCAGGTTTCCCTGGACGAGGCGGAGGAAGCCGACAGGATCGTCTCGATCCTCATGGGCGACAACGTGATCAGCCGGCGCAACTACATCGTAGAGCACGCAAAGGAAGTGGAGAACCTGGACCTGTGGGCGTGAGGGGTTGACGTTTCATACTCAATAAGGGTACAATCATACCCATTATGAGTACAATAGAAGGTTCGGGCCGAATCGGTGAAGTGCTCTTCGGCAAGGTGCGCAGGGAGGTTCTTAGCCTGCTGTTCGGGGACCCCGACCTGGCATACCATTTCAGTGAGATCGCGCGTCGGGTGGATTCGGGCCGGGGTGCCGTGCAGCGCGAGTTGGCCGGCTTGGTGGACGCGGGGATCGCTGTGCGCACCCGGCGAGGCAACCAGGTCTTGTACCAGGCCAATCGCAAGTGCCCGGTCTTCCCGGAACTGAGCGCACTGGTCCTCAAGACGGTAGGGCTCTCGGACGTTCTGCGCGATGCGCTGAAGCCTCTTGCCGATCGGATCGCGGCGGCGTCTGTATTCGGGTCTTTCGCGCGGGGCGAGCAGAGGGCTGACAGCGATGTGGACCTACTGGTGGTGGGAGAAGTGGGCTTCGCGGATGTGGTCGCCGCGCTGTCGGACGCCCAGGAGCGACTGGGGCGCGAGATCAACCCCACGGTCTATCCGCCGGATGAGTTCGCACACCGGGTCGCGCGGGGTGACCATTTCCTGACTGCAGTACTGCGAGGGCCGATGATACCTCTTCTGGGGGGCGAAGATGAGCTTGGAAGACTGGCTGCGCGAGGGTCTTCTGACTGAGCACCGGACGAGCCGGCAGGAAGTCGGCGATCTGCTGGCAGCGGTGGAGCGCGACCTGCGGGACTGCGATGCTGAGGAACGAAGGTCGGCAGCTCAGGAGCTTGGCCGCAACGCGTCAGCCGTTCGGGACGTGCCGTTGCCGTCGGTTGTTCGCCTTCAGGCCCCAACGGGGCCGTACGCCTATAGCCAGGGGCGGAAGCCCCTGGAAACCGGGCGCACAACATCCCGAAGAGCCCCAACGGGGCGACAGACCCCGGGGTCATGGGTGCGTGTAGGCGTCCGGTGGTTCTTCGCGCCGTCGTGCCGTTGCCGTCGGTTGTTTGCCTTCAGGCCCCAACGGGGCCGTTCGCCTATAGCCAGGGGCGGAAGCCCCTGGAGAGAGATGGGTAACAGGGGGGACGACATGCCGGGCTCGTATTCCTGTCTGCTCTGCCATGTCGTATTCAGCACCAAAGACCGTCACCCGGTCTTGACCCCCGAAGTCACGGGGCGCCTGTGGGATTACATGGGTGGCATCTTGACACGTCACAAATGCAACCCCATTGAGATCGGCGGCACCGCAGACCACGTCCACGTTCTCATGGGTCTGGAGCGCGACCAATGCGTCGCCAATGCGGTCCGCGACCTCAAGGCCAACTCGTCGCGTTGGTTGCGGGCCGAGTTCGAGTTCCTCTCAACGTTCGCGTGGCAGAGCGGATACGGCGCCTTCAGTGTGGGCATCGCGGGAATAGAGCGCAACAGGCAGTACATCCGCAATCAGGAAGCGCACCATCGCACCCGTGGGTTCCAGGAGGAGTTCATCGCGTTCCTGCAGAGGCACGGGGTCGACTATGACGTGCGGTACGTCTGGGAATAGGGTTCTGTCGCCCCCTTCGGGGGCTTATTGGGGCAAGAGGATGGCTACCGTGTCCAGGGGCTTCCGCCCCTGGCTATAGGCGGTCGCCCCCTTCGGGGGCTTATTGGGGCAAGAGGATGGCTACCGTGTCCAGGGGCTTCCGCCCCTGGCTATAGGCGGTCGCCCCCTTCGGGGGCTCATTGGGGCAAGAGGATGGCTACCGTGTCCAGGGGCTTCCGCCCCTGGCTAT
>JAGPGE010000410.1 GCA_018056145.1 Armatimonadota bacterium | reverse complement strand
GCCCCTGCAGGCGGACCACGGGCCCTTCGGCAACTTCAGTATCTTCGCCGACACACCTGACGCCTTCGACACGCCGGAGGTGGCCCTGCTCGCCGAGCTGGCCGAGGACCTCGCCTTCGGTATCCAGACCCTGCGCGCCCGCGCCGCCGAAGGCCAAGAGGTCCGCAGCCTGCGCAATGACGCCGAGCGCGACGCCCGGGGGCGCCTTGCCGCAAGCCTGCACGATGGGGTCGGACAGACCCTCCAGGCATTGAACTTGGGGCTCAAGCAGGCCAGGGAGATGGCGCGGCGGCACGAGGCGGTCCCGATGGAGTTGCTGGAGCAACTCGTCGAAGAGACCAGCGACGCCCTGCGGGAGGTGCGCGTCGTGAGCTGCGAGCTGCGGCCCCCCTTCCTCGACCGCCTGCCGCTGCTCGATGCCGTCCGACTCCATTGCAACGAAATCGCCCAGCGCTCCGGCAGCTCCATCCTGGTGCACGCGGACGAGGCCCCGATGGTCCTGGAGGAACGGGTCAAGGAGCAGTGTTTTCTCGCCTTCCGCGAGGCCCTGTCCAATGCCCTGCGTCACGCCCGGGCCAGCCGGATCCTGGTCGTCCTGCGGGTCCGGCCGCAGGATCGACTGACCCTGGTCGTCATCGACGACGGGGTTGGATTCGACACCCGCCAGACCTTCGAGCGTCCGTCCGGGCTCGGGCTCTGCATGATCCGCGAGCGCGCCGAAAGCGTCCTCGGATGCGCCTGCATCCGCAGCACCCGCGGCAACGGAACCCAGGTGCGGATCAACGTGCCCCTGTCCAAGGAGCCCAACCCGTGCCCATAGGCGTCATCCTCGCCGACGACCACGCCATCGTCCGCCAGGGGCTCGCGGCCCTGCTCCAGCGTGAGCCGGACATCGCGATCCTGGCACAGGCCGCCGATGGCGAGGCCGCCTGGGGCCTGATCGAGACCCACCAGCCGGACATCGCCATCCTGGACCTAGCCATGCCTCGGGCGACGGGTATCGAGGTCGCCCGCCGCGTTCAGGCGGCGGCCCTCGACACCCGAGTGGTGCTCCTCACCATGCACGACGACGCCGCCACCGCGCTCCAGGCCCAGGAGGCCGGCGTGACCGGTTTTGTCGTCAAGGACAACAGCTTCGAGGAGCTGACGCTCGCCGTGCGTACCGTCGCCGCCGGCGGCACCTTCGTCACCCCCGCCGTCCGCGCCAAGCTCAACGCACTCCGGCGCAACGGTGCCAAGCCTGTCGCACTGTCCCCGCGGGAGCGGGAGGTCATCCGCCTGATCGCCGCGGGCCAGAGCAGCAAGGAGATCGGACGGGCCCTCGCCATCAGCCCGCGGACCGTGGATACCTACCGGGATCGGCTGAGGGATAAGCTCGGGCTGCGTTCCGTGGCGGAGGTGGTTCTCTACGCGGTCCAGTGCGGGATGCTCGGCTGATCGCGCACCGCAAGTGTAAACCGCCGTGGCGGACGGCCCTGGCGCGAGGCCGAATCGTGACCTTCCACGCTCCAGATCCGAGAGCGCCTCGCGAACGGCGAGTTCAAGGACCAGGCGCTCTGCTTGCCGCTCTAGCCGGCCAATCCCAACCAGGATTCACGATCTCCAACGGGCCCTGGCGGCCCGGGAGATCGGAGAGTCGCCGTGCTCAGGATGCGAAACGGGACTTCCCAGTCGCCCTTTCGCCTTCCGCTCGGCGACGGCCTTTGCGCCCCGGTTCGCCCCGCTCCGGGGTCACGGCATCACCACGGCGCGCGCACTGCGGCGCGCTGCCGCGTCTCGCTATGACCCCTACGCGAATGGCTTGACGGGGTCTCGGAGGCGCTCTGCATGTTGCCTCCGCGGCTCCGGGACTAACGCCCCTGCGCCCCTACGCCAACACGCCCGCGCCTACGCCTACCGGGGACTACACGCCCTCGCTCCGCTCTCCATGGCGCGCAGCGACGTTCCGCCGCTGCGCCTGCCCCTGACTTTCGCCGACGGGGCCCACGCCGGCGGTCGGTCTCACTGCGACCATCGCCACGCCCAGCCGTCCGGGCCAAGCTCAACGCATTCCAGCGCAACGGCAAAATGCCCGTCGCACTGTCCCTAAGGGAGCGGGGTCGTCCGCCTGATCGCCGCGGGCCAGGGCAGCAAGGAGATCGGACGGGGTCCTCGCTATCACCCCCGCGCCGAAGATCCCTCCCGGAATCGCCTGATGGATAAGTTGGGGCCGCGTTCCGTGGCCGACGTCGTCCGGTGCGCGTTGCGCGTGGGATGCTGGGTGATAGGCCCGCCGACGTTCCCCGCGCCCGGCCGGCCTTCATCGGCTTCCCGTGGTTCACCGCGAACGCCTACGCGCATGGGGGTATGCATCCCTGCTTTGTCCGTGGATTCGCCTACAGCTCTGTAGGCGAATAGACCGACTAGATATGACTCGCCTGTAGCCTAGAGTTGTCCATGAGCGGGCCGACGATGTGGGACCTGCTCCGGGCTCAGGAAAGTGGCTGGATGAGGCGGGCGAGACCGGTATCTGCGTCCGTGGCAACCAATCGGACGCTTGATCGTAAGACCGTGTTCGCGCCTAACGCACCCGGCCCTGATTGCTTATCCAACGATCGGAGTCCGCCACACCTCCGCGTATGAGTAAATTCAGCGCAGATAACTTCCCACCTGAGGAGATGACGATGAAAAGTAAAAGCATTCGACAGAATGGGGTAAAGAGAAGGGTTTCAACCTGCCTAGCGGCCACAGTCCTTGTCTTGGCGGCGGGTGTTACGGCCACGGCTACCGCTAAGACCCCGCCGCCCGTCTTCCTGCCGGGTTACGACCCTGCGGACCAGCAGACCAATTTCCTGACATTCTTGGGCAAGTTCATACCGGAGGACCCCGGCACAGCACGAGCCTACTACAATGCCATCGACCCCCTGGGCGAGAAGGTGACCTTCACCCAGTGGCTGGTCAAGGCGGGCTTCATCGGGAAGGAAAGCGACTGGCACCCCGAGGGCGCGCAGGACATCCGCACAGGTCAGCCGGCCGGGGTCTACGGACCCAACATCATCAACACGGACTCGCACGTCATCGTCATCAACAACGCGGACCTGGGTTTCGTCAGAAACCAGTTCATCCGCTGCGAGCCGAGTTGCACGGCGAAGAACCCCGTCATCTACACCTATCTCGAGAATTATCCGGTCGACATTAAAAAGGACGATGGCTTGCCCACAGTGGAACTGGACGGCTTCCCCACAGCGGCGGAGGCCAAGGCGGCCATTCAGGACGCGTTCGCAAATCGCCAGGGCCGCATTGCCGACGTTGCGTTCGAATGGGCGCCTCCCCCGGACGGGTCGGCGCCAAGCAGGCGGTACGGGCAGCTTTATGCGTACGTGTTTCACAAGGATTCCACGACGCAGGAGATCACCGAGACGCGCGACTGGTTCAACGATCCCACCGTTCTCGATGGCGCGAAATTCAATGCCCGAGGCCCGGAGGAGTTCCCCCCCTTGGACCCGATCGTCGCGGGTGAGCCCTTCGCGCCCGAGCTCGACGGCCTCGGGTTCAAGCAGCACCCGGGCGTGTGCTTCATGTGCCACGGCGGGTCCCCGCAGGCCCTATCGGGCACCAACGAGTACCCGAGCCAGGGCAGGGTGAGCGGCTTCAAGTTCCTGCCCCTAGACATCCCGAACTTGCTGTTCACGTCTAACGATCCGAACGACCCCCTGTCCCGTGCAGCGCAAGAGGCGCAGATCAAGCGATACAACCAGGCGGTGCTGATCACCCACGGGGCAAGTCCCCCAAAGACGGCGGGAGGCGCTTGGAAGGTGCCCAAGATCACCGACGAGCAGGGCGTTACGCGGGCCACGCACGCGGTCGAGACCATCCTGGGGTGGTACGGCGGCGCGACCATGCCCAACGCCACCCAGGACACGGAGTTCGTTCCGGTCGGCTGGCGTGAGGCGGCGAACGGCGGCAAGGCGCCTGCGGGCTCGGAGAGGCTCTATCTTGAAGCGGTCGCTCCGGCCTGCCGCTCCTGCCACTTCCAGCGAGGGATCGATGCCGACTTTGGGACGGTGGCGTCCTTCGACGCGAACAAGTCCGACATCCTGGAGCTCGCGTTGAAGCCCGAATGCGATGCCGCCAACCCACCGCCCGGCAAACGAGTCATGCCGGCAGCGAGACGGACTTACGATCTCTTCTGGCTGAACAACCAGGACGAGCTCGTGAAGACGCATTTCGGCTTCACGTCGACGTCGTACTGCGACCTGCACGCGGAGTAGTCCGCAGAAGCCGCAGACCGTCGAGACGGCGGTGGGGCTCCGCTCTTCGAAAGAGACCGCAAGCGCCATCGCCGTCCGATTTTTCCCACGAGGTCCGACCACGGTGCGTATTCCACGCCAAGATGGACAGTGATTCCACGGCAAGCCGGACATCTGTTCCACGGCAAGCTGGACACCTGAAATAAGCCCCTCAGATGGGGTCCACCGGTGCGGGGGAAAACCCGGCTACCCACACCAAACGTAACAGAGGCACAACCGGTCGCGCTAGAGCGGTATGATCGATGAAACCAATCTGTTTAACATTGCGGTCGCGCTCCCGCTCGGTGGTACGTCCGGTCAGATACTCCCCTGGCAGCAGTATGCCATCGTCTGGCCCACCCAGAATCGTGAATTTCGACCGCGGCCAGGTTACAGAGCGACAGATGCCAAAGGCTTCCCACTCGTCATCGCCTGGTTGCAGTCCGCCTGCACGCAGGTTTTCCGTCTCCTCCACCGACACCTCGTTGTTAGTCACCAGAATGCATCGCCGCTGGCCGCCGTCGGCGGCATTAAGCAGGTTGATGGCATTCAGTGTGGTGCCGCTGCCGGCAAAGAAATCCAAGACCGCGGCATCGGGCTTATCTTCGATGAAAAACCGCAGCATGTCGCGCACAGCGTAAAGACTTTTCGGAAATGGAAACCTGCGATCCGGCAGGATGTCGCCTAGCAATCGAGAACCGTACTGTGTGGCGTCGTGGCTGGCGATACGCCACTGACTGCCAGGTGCGGCAAGGACAAAGCTGGCGTCATTGTCTTCGACGATGATGGAGCCGTCGGCTGCCCGACCGATCTCACGGAATTCACCGCGCTGGATCTTGGCGTACTCGCCATCCTTGAGGATATAGATTACGAAGCCCCGCCTGGCATTACCACCGACGCGAACTCGACCCTGCTCTTTCCGAGCTTTGAATGTCTCGTGCGACCACTGCCAGTTTCCTTCAGTCCCATCCTTACGAATTGGCAAGACGGAAATCAGCCCCAGAACCGGTTCCGCACGAGACAATCCGTCGGCAAGCGGTTCGCCAACACGCTCGATTGTCCGAGTATCCGGTCTTATGTAGATCGGGTAGAAGCAACCAGGCGAATGGCCTCTTGTCGCATTCGTGCCTGATCGGCGCAGCAGGTCCCATCTGATGTTCCCAGTGTGGGTTCTCCCCTTGCTGGATACCCACTCCCGGTTCAGGCGCAGTCGTGCGGGCGCGCAATCGCCGAACATGACGAAAAAAGCGTACTCGTCACTGCGACCAAATCCTCCCGCACGGGCCACGCTTGCCGGATTAGTCATGGTGCTAACCATTTGGATGCGTGCTTCTGGGAAGATTTGAGCGAGCAACATTCCAAGATGCAGGTATTCCTTTTCATCAATGGTCACGATCAACACGCCCTTCTCAGGGTTCAATAACCGCTGCGCCAAACGTAACCGCTTCTCCATGAACGACAGCCACTTTGAGTGCCGCCAGGAGTCGTTGCCATCCACGTAATCGTTGTTGTACTTCCAGTCCCGCGCACCGGTATTGTAAGGCGG
>JAGPGE010000411.1 GCA_018056145.1 Armatimonadota bacterium | reverse complement strand
GGGTCCTCAGATGGGATACTGCTACGAGGCGGTTCGGCGACGTTGGATGGATGCACGATCAGTGACTGCAGCACGGGGCTGAATGTGGAGGGCGACGCGTCTCCTACGGTGAAGAACTGCGTGTTCAAAGACCTTTTCTATGGCACTCTGATTACCGGTGACAGCGCTCCAAGCTTCTCGAAGTGCAGTTTCAGCGCGAGTAGCACCGGTGCTGTGTCAGGCGGATACGGTTGCCACCCCAGCTTTCGCGAGTGCACCTTCGAGGGTAACTCGGTGGGAGCAGAGCTCGGTGAAGGGTACCCCGAGGTCCGCGATTGCGTGTTCCGTGATAACACGGACGTGGGTCTGTGGGCAGATACTTCAGACTATGAGTACTGCGACCAGACGCAGCTGCTTGCCGGCAATACAGTCACCAACAACGGCTCGTACGGTGTCGTGCTCAGTCCATCTGCGGCTTCGCAACTGTCTGGGCAGTGGACAATCAGCGGGAACAAGCACGACGAACTGGGGCTGGCCGGCGACGTCGAGCATGAGGTAACGCTGCCCGTTCCTCCACCGGGATTCGTCTATGTGATGATGGACTCCGTGGCCGTGCTTGCAGGGGCCACTCTCACGATTGAGCCCGGTGTAGTGGTGAAGCTGGGCAAGGAGGACGGTCGTCAGGCGTTCCTGGTGGTAGGCGGTGAGCTGAATGCGCCGGGGACGGCGGAGGCCCCGATCGTGTTCACCAGCGTGCACGACGACACGGTGGGCGGCGATATCTACTCGGATGGGGGCGCGACTGCGCCAAGTCCGGGCGATTGGGGCGCTGTCGTATTCCAGGAAGGGTCGACGGGGGCGCTTGAGCACTGTGCGCTGCGCTACGGTGGCGGCGTGGTCTACGACGGGTTCGGTAGGACCAGCACAACATCCTTACTGTGCAGCGCTTCGCCTCGGTTCACCTCCTGCAGCGTGCGGTACGGGTCCTCAGATGGGATACTGCTACGAGGCGGTTCGGCGACGTTGGATGGATGCACGATCAGTGACTGCAGCACGGGGCTGAATGTGGAGGGCGACGCGTCTCCTACGGTGAAGAACTGCGTGTTCAGCGATAGCTACGCCGGGGCAAGCTGCGACGGAGCTGCCAACGTCGTCTTCAGTGGCTGCACGTTCAGCCGCAACGAATACGGTGCCAACTTCGGCGGCAGTGGGACGGCGAGTCTTGCCTCGTGCGTGTTCCGGGCCAACAGCGCCTTTGCCGTCGCCAACTCGACGACGCATGACATCCCGGCCGGCGATGGCGACTGGGGAACTGCCGACACGACAGCGATTGACCGGATGATCTACGACCAGCAGGACGACCCAGCCTGTGGCCGTGTGCTGTACCTGCCCATACGCACTGACAACCTGCCGTACTCTCCGCCCGATTTCATTCGTGCGTGGCGTCAGAAGACGAGTGCCCCGACGGACCTGCGCATGGATGTGGATGGCGACGGAGTGGTAGATCACAAGGACGCGCTGCTCATAGTCGAGGGCTTCTTGCAGAGCCACCGTTAGCGATGCCGGGCATTTGGCGTTGCGGTGGGCATAGCGCCGCATCTGCGCATGCGTCGGCGCAGAGGGTTCTGCATCACTTGTCGTCTGATGGGCTTGGCAGGGACCTGCCGTCTGCCGGCCCTACTGCCCGGTGCCCATCGTCCGCAGGCGAGATGCAATCTCGCTGTCCTCTGGCGCCAGTGCCTGGGCGGCGCGGAGTTGCTCCGTCGCTTCAGCGGGACGGTTGGCGGCAAGCAGGGCCTCGGCGTAGGTCAGCCGCGCCTCCAGGTTGGCCGGCAGGGCTGCCACTGCTCTAGCAAGGTACTCGAGCCCCTGATCGGTCATGCCGCAGCGGATCGCAGCCCGGCCCAGCAGGTAGTCGTAGATGGGTCCTGTGTAGTACGGTTGCGCGCCCCGATTCTGCTCGGTTGGCGGCAGGCGCTCGGCCCCACATTCGGACAGGTAGAAGTAGTCCTGGGCCACCGGGATCGCGTACCCGGAGACGGTGATCTCCTTCGCTTTCGTGTAGACGGGCGCCACATTCACTGTCTGGTACCGGATGTCGCTGACCTTGCCCGTGTTCAGGTTGACCTTGTAGCTGGAGACCATCTGCATCGGGCCGCCCTTGTCCCAGACCGGGTCGAACACGCTCTCCGAATTCCTGCCGAAATCCGCCGCCTGGCGACAGGCCGCGAGAGTGTCATCGGAAGCTCCCCGGGCAACCCGCACCGCAACCAGGCGCTGGTAGACGTCGAAGCACTGCCCTTCCTTCGGCACTTCGGTCACGGCCCGGGTGTAGAGCGCTTCGGCTCCGGGCAGGTCTCCGGACTGCTCCGATCGGCGGCCCATGAGCAGGTGGGGCAGCGCCTGGGGCGGTTTCCCGCCGTCCAGGAGTTCGCGGCAGTAAGCCTCTGCCTCCTCGGGCTTGCTCGCCCCGAGTATGTCCACCAAGAGCGTCTGGTAGTCGGCGGTGAGAGGGATCAGGTCACCCTTGCGCTTGACTTCGAACTTGCCCACCGCCTTGCCGAAGAAGGTGATCGGCTGCGTGGACTCCTGGACGCCAGCCTGTTTCTTGCGCTCTCCATCGAGCAACGGGCTGTAGGTCACTGCCAGTCGCGCGGCGCGTTCGGCGTGGGGGCAGTCGCCCTGAGCCTGCCAGCGTTCCGCAAGGTCGCCCAGGGTGAGAACCGTCCGCAACACCGCCTTTTTCTGGGTGATCAGCTCCTCCAGAAGCGCCACCGCACCCTCGGCATCCCCGGCATTGGCCAGGCCCAACCCCGCCAGTGACAGAGCCAGGTATGCGATGGGCTTGTCGGTGTTCGGGTCGGATATCCACGCCCGGGCGCAGGCATTGCCCAGTTCCAGGAGACTCATCTGCGGCGCGGTGTCTGCCAGCCTGTGGAAGTGGAGGCTCTTCTGGTACTGGGTGAGGGCACTCAGGGCGCTCTTGCGCGCCTCGACCAGGGACGCTGCGATGTACGGGGAAGGCGGCTTCTTCACCTTCGGCTTGGGCTGGGTTTCGGCACTGGCCGCAAGGGCCGCTTCCGCCTCGGCTGCCTGGGTCTTCTCAAGCTCAACCGCGGCCGCAAGTTCCCTGGTGTAGGCTGGCACCGCGGCGGAGAGCGCCTGATGCGCCAGGGCCCCATGATACTCCGCCCACCACGCGGCGACTTCGGGGTCGGTGTTGGCGTCAAAGTCGCCCAGGAGGGCCACCCCCGCCTCGGCGTTCCCGGTCTTCTGCAGCGCCAGCGCCTTGTAGTATCGGCGCCTGTCAGTCTTCCCCAGGGTCGCGCTCTCCAGATGGGCCACGATGTCCGCGTACCGCTCCGGTTTCACCAAAGCCTCCACATACCCGGTGTCCACATCAGGCCGGCTTCGCACTTCGGCGGGCGCGGATTCGATGAGCGTGACCGCTTCCGCGGCAGCCCCGGTGCGCGTGAGACACCCGGCGGTCTGGCAGATCGCCAGGGGGCTCTCGGGTCGCAGGGCCAGGGCTTCGCGCCACAGCGGGAGCATCCGGGCGTCGGCTTCCCCTGGATCCGAAGCAGGCTCCAGGCTTGCTTCGGCAATCGCCACGAGTTTCGCGGCCGCGGTTGCGGCGGCCGGATCCGACACCACCGGCACATGCCACTGGGGCGTCCTCACCTGCCAGCCGCCGGGTATCTCCGGCTGGAGGCGCAGCACGTCCATGTCCGTGGACTTGAGCGCCGCGAGTGCGACTTGCCCCCCGTAGACCCCATCCAGTTTCTCGCCATCACCGTGCTTCCCGTCGTCCAGGAGGTTGCCAGCGCTGTTTCGCCACACGCCGAAGACGTATTGCGCGTTGATCCCGATGCGGTTCACCGTTCCCAGGCAGGGATGAAGGCGCGTTGTGATCTGCAGGTCGAGCTTGCTCGATTCCTCTGGCTTGACGATATCGGGCAGGGCGAGGGGCTTCAGTTCCACCAGGTCAACCGCGCTGGACAGGCGCGAAGCCCGTGGGGAACCCTCCCGAGCCAGGAGGATCGTGTAGGGAGCGGCGCAGAAGACATCGGCGTTCATCGCCTGGAAGTCCACCCACCCGGTGAAGGGCCTGCGTCCTTCGGCGGTCACGCTCAGCGCGACCCCGCCGAACATCACGATCTTCGTGTCCTTCTTGAGACCGCCGGAGAAGAGCCCTGTGAGTGCGCCCGCTGCGCTGGTGTCGAAGAGCCGGTCGGTGTCCAGCTCGCTGCGCGACTGCCCCAGGGGCGCCCATACTTCATAGCCGCCGCGAGTGTCGCTGCATGCCGACATGGGGCGCGCCTTCTGGGCCTCCGGCGCGCGGGTGTCATTGACGCAGACCGTCACCCGCGCGTTGGCGACCGGCTCCAGACTTTCAGCGTCCACCACCAGGCCCACGATGCGCCCGAGACTGGTGGCCTGACGCTTGAGCGGTGCAGGCGCTTTGTCCTGCGCCAGTGCGGGGAAAGACACCTGAAAGCATCCGATTGTGATGAGTGCGATAAACCAGCACCTGCGCGTCATGGGTAGTCGTCCTTTCGAACTGCGGTCATCCGCGATGCGCACGCAAAGGCCTCGCGCAGCGGCTGCCTCGTGAGGCACGCGCGTCCTATGCCAGTCGTGTATTCCGTGTCTCGTCGGGTAACCCCCCGAGGCGGTGGAACGCGAACACAACGACATTTCCCCGCCGTGCATCTCCACACCTGCTTTTCCGCAGAGGCGTGGATGGTTTTCAGATCGCCCGGCAGGAGGCAGCCCTATGTCCGGCGAATACCCCGCCGCGCGTGCCACACCGTCGTCCCCCGGGAGGGGAGACCCATGATGTCTCGACGGATGTTCGCTTCTCAAAGCCTCATTGCCGCCCTGTTGCTCACGCTATCATGCTGCTCTGTTGCGCTGGCGCAGGAGTCCGCCGATGGCGGCGACCTGGGCCGCTTCATCCGCATCTGGACCGACACCCACACTGCCGGCACCTGGGATGGCGTGGGCGACCTTGTGCCCGACGGCGTTCTCGACCACAAGGACGCGCAGGCCTTCGCTGAAGCCCACACTCAGGGCCTGCGTGTATTCACCACGCTGCAGGGCAAGGTCACGGACGTGGATGGCCTGCCTGTCTACGGGGCCACAGTTACCGCCGGCACTCCGGTTGCAGGGACCTCCTCGGTCGGCAGCCCAACCCCCGGTGTAGTCTCGGCGCAGACCGCACAGGATGGCTCTTTCTCGCTTCTCGTCACCCGGCTCCCGGGGAACCTGCCCGTCAAGGCGGACGCTCCGGGTTACGCGCCCAGGCAGGTGCAGGTAGCCGTCTCCGGGGGCACGAAGCCGCTGTCGCCCGTGGCGCTCACGTCCCGCAATGCCCAGCGGCTGGCCGAGATCGCAGGGTCTGACACGCAGGACGAGATCAAGGACGCCTTCGAGGAACTCGCCCTCGCTGTGGGCAATGACGAATACGGGGGCAATCTGGCTGATGCGCACATGGCCGCGGTGCGCAATCTGCTGGATCAGGGCGCTGCCGTCACAATCGCCGACCTTGCCGCCGAACTTGCCCTGCAGGGCCTCAAGGTCCTCGGGGAGAGCATGACCGCCGAGTCGCTCACCGCCATCCTGCAGGCCTTCGTCAACGTGGCCTACGAGCGCCCACATGACCCTCGCTCGCTGTTCGCCTTGCTGCTGGTGTCCGATGCCGCGGGCAACTACCCGGCGACGGCGCCGACACTCCACGAGAACTGGGCGCTGGAGCCGCTCAAGGCCACCGCGCTGTTCGAAGCCCTGTACATGTGCACTGTCCACCCCCAGGCAGCGTCGGCGCAACTGCAG
>JAGPGE010000007.1:15669-25475 GCA_018056145.1 Armatimonadota bacterium | reverse complement strand
GGGCAGGGGCTCAAACGTGGGGCTCATCGCCCAGGGCAAGGCAGACCACAGCGTCATCGTATCGGGCAATCCCCGGCAGCAGGTGCTGTTGCTGGAGGCCCTCGCGCGAATCATGCCCGACGCGGAACACTCTTTCGCTGACGTGGTCTCGACACATGAGGCTCAGCTGCCGCCGGGATCTGTGGTGGCGGTGATCTCCCCCACGGTCGGTCCGGAGGCCATCGCCTGCGCGGCGCGACTGCGGGCGCTGGGCCACCCCGTGTCCTGGTTCGCCATCGCAGCCCATACCTTCCCGGGAAGCAAGGCTGACCCGGCCGAGTACGAGAGCACAGTGGCCGGTCTGGCGGCCCACGGCTTCCGGGTCTACCGGATCACCGGCGACGTGCCCCTCGAAACCAGCCTGTGGAGGAGGGCCGGTCGTGGCGACTGAGAACCTCCCGCGGCAGACGACCGGCGCAGCCACGACTTTCGGGTCCGCACGGGAGCGGGCAGGCTACCTGCTGCCCCTGCTGCTCGCCGCCTTCGTCGCGGCTCACGCAGCGGCGGGGTCCATCAGCATCACCACCAATGAGCCGGCCTACGAGCTGGTGCTTCATCTTCTCCTGACCGTCGCCATGCTCTGCAGCTACCTGGGGGTGCGGATTGGCCGGAGTTTCGCCCCACTCGGCGCGTTGGTCATGCTCGTGGGCTTCGCCGCATATGGCCTGCGTTTCGACCAGGCAATGCCCTTCATGCCTCTGATCTACCCCATGGAGGTGCTCGGCGACGACGAAGTGAGCCTTGCCGCGCTCTGCGCCTGGTTCCTGGTGGGCTTCTGCTTCATGCAGAGCCAGCGCGAGAACTTGGTCTTCGTGTTCGTGCCGGGCCTCGCCGTTTTCGGCCTCATGGCCACGCGCAACCTCAACCCCGAGCTTCTTGCATCCTTCATGGTCTTCATGTCGGCGTCAGTCTACTGTTGGGGCTACGACCATTTCCTGCGGGCAGCGGAGACGGCCGGACGGCGGCTGAACTGGCGGCACTGGGCGCGGGCCCATGTGTCCGGCGCCGCGCTGGTGTTCGTACTGGCGGCGCTGGGCGGCCTGCTCGTTGGAAACGCGCTCTACTACGCCACACCCCGCATGTACACCGGGTTCGGTCTGCAGCAACGGATCTGGAACTACGCGGGCGCCCATGTGCAGGGCTACTTCCTGTTCCGGGACGGGTTCGAGATCGGCGCTGGACCGATCCGCCTGTCGCAGGATCCGGTGCTGAAGGTCCAGGCTGACGAATTACATCTCTGGCGGGGACGCGTCTACGATTTCTACGACGGGGAAGGTTGGGAACGCAGCGACCAGTCTCAGCGCAGGGCGGTCAAGACGGAGGATGACACCTTCCTTCTGCGCACGCTGCAAGAGCCCCCCGGCCCGGCGCGGATCGTCGAGACCATCGACGAGGCCACCGGACAGCGCGAGTTCTCCCGCGAACCCGGGGGGCCGCCACCGATGGTGCCGATGGCGCCAATGCCGGCGCCGCCGCCAATGGCCCCCGGTCCAATTCCAGCCGAACCCGGGCAAATCCCGCCGGGCGGACCCCATCGGGCTCCGGGCGCGCCCGGACCGAGCCCCGGTGTCGGACCCTTCGGCCCGGGATCAGGTGGCCCTCCCATGATGCCGCCGACCCCGGCCGCGCCTCCGCTGCCCCCGCCCACGTGGACCCTCGCGCCTCTCAAGGGCCGGGAGCTCAAGCAGGTCTTCGAAGTCGTCGGGGCGTCCACGGTTGGTCTGTTCGCGGCGTCGTTCCCGGAGAGACTCAAGTTCGGGCCCCCGATGGGTCCTGTCTCGCCGGCACGCAGCGGCGGGGTAGCCACGGACTCCACCGGGTCGATCCAGACCACCTCCGTCATGAACATCGGGCAAACCTACACCGTCTGGTCGCGCATTCCCGATTTCACTCCAGACCAGTTGCGTGCCGCGAAGAGGGAGCGCTACGACAAGGAATTCCGAGAGCGCTACATCGAGCAGAGCAGCGCCGAGGTCGCCGCCGAACTGGGCCCGCTGGTGGAGTCCATTACTCGCGGCCTGACCAACGACTTTGACAAGACCCGCGCGATCCAGGATTACCTCGAGGAACACTGCCTCTATACACTCGACGTCCCCTTCACCCCCGTTGGCAGGGACCGGGTGGTGTACTTCGTCAAGTCCAGCCGCCGGGGGGCCTGTGACCTGTTCTCCAGCGCCATGGCGCTCATGTGCCGGCTCGCGGGTGTTCCGGCCCGGGTAGCCACCGGGTTCAACCGCGGCGAGTGGAGCGCGGAGGATCAGGCCGTCATCGTGCGCGGCAGCGATGCTCACGCTTGGGTGGAAGTGTACTTCGGAGGGCTCGGGTGGGTTCCCTTCGACCTTGTAGCCGAACGCACGCTGGAGACATCCAGCTGGGCCTCGCTCCTGGAGATGGGTCAGTGGCGGCTGGCGGGCAGGCGGCTCCTGCGGGTGCTCCTCGGAGGCCTGGTGGTGGCAGCCTGCATCTACCTGGCGGCGACGGCGCTCGTGGACCCGCGAGTCTACATCGCCTCCGCGATCGGGCACTGGCGACGGCGCCGGAATCCTCTGGCGCTGCTGGCTTTCGAGTACGAGGGGCTCCTGCGTGGGATCGCGCGCAGGGGTCGCATCGGTCACTGGCGGTCGTTCACACCGCTGGAATTGATCGCGTCAGTCACCCAGAACGCGAAATGGCGTTCGAGCCCGGACCTGCTGGCCGAACTCGAACGCATAACCCAGACCTTCTACAATCTGCGCTACTCCAGCCGCCGAACCAGCAGGCGACTCCTCGCCCTGAGGAATGACGTCAGGCGGCTGGCTCGCGAACTGAAGCGCGCCCGCCTCAGCCGATGACCTCCATGTAGGTCGGCGTGATCTTCAGGCTCTTCAGCTTTGGCTGCAGCGGCAGCTTGCGCATGTCCATCACCGGGTTCAGGCTGCCCAGGAACTTGTTGACGATTCCGATGGGCACCCCGAGAATGCCGATGCTGGCCTGTGTCGGCTTGAAGTGCAATTCGTAGCCGTTCTTGATCTCCACCGTGCCGGTGAGCTTGATGTTCACCTGGTACTTGCCGGTGAACGTCAGATCGCCATTGCCGAAGTCCACCTTCAGGTTCTGGATGGGCGTCTTCTTCATGGCAAGAAGGCGGTTCACGTCCGCCTCCATGAGCTTCACGTGGGCTGAGGTGCTCCCCGAGTTGACGACCCGCAGCTTCTTGCGCTTGACCAGTTCGTTCACATCGATCTGGACATCACGCGCGGACATTGAGAAGTCCACAAGCTTGACTTTGTCTTCCTTCTCCTCGGCCCAGTCGGCGCTCATCGCCAGATACGCGAACTGTCCCTTCTGGGTGCGTGCCTCGCTGCTGTACGGTTTGACCGTGATCTTCAGATTCTTGGTAGTCCAGTTCTCATCGATCTTGGTCCGCAGCACTTTTTCGGCCATTGCCACCGAGATCGCGGCCCAAGCAACGCCGGCCGCGAGGGCCACAATGCACAGCGATATCACGACCACCGAGTACCCCGTGCGCAGCTTACTCATCCCTGGAACCTGCCTTTCCGGCTTTCTGCTTACGACGTATCGTAGTAGACGATCTAGTTAGACATCCGGTTCGACTGAGGTTCCGGCCTTAGCCATGTCTTAACCAGCATCCTGGCCGACCAGTCACATACCCGGCAGCTTCAGCGCACCCGGATTGTGAGCCACAGCCTTGCCGTACTTGCCCCCTCCACCCGCCTCGAGATGAAGTGTTCCCCCGCGCGCCTGGGCAATCAGCTCGGCCTTGCGCGCCCCGACCACCGCCGCCAGTTCCTGCTCGTCAGCGCGGTGCAGCACTGCCATCTCGCTGCCAAAGCGGTTGATAAGCTGGTTCAGAGCCACCGCGCCAATGCCCGGCACGAACTGCAGCGGCACCTGATACTGGTAGTGGCCCCGGTGGTCAGGGGGCCTGGGCTCCGGGTAATCGGCGATCTGCACGATCCTGTCCAGCACCCCGCGAGTCACGTTCATGCTGCCGCACTGCTCGCAGCGCAGTACGGGCGGCTCGCCGTGCGCGATCCACTTGCAGTCCTCACAGCACGACCGGTGGTACTTTCCCAGCCGCGGGTCCAGGCCAAAGTTGGCGATCACCTGCCGCCCACCCTCACGCCGCAGGGCCATCACCAGCTCCTCGAAAGTGGCGTCCTGCATCTCGATAATGTTGTACTCTCGGCCGATCTTCGGCAGCGAGTGTGCGTCGGAGTTGCTGAGAAAGGTGCGGTCCGAAAGCTCCGCGATCCTGTCCGCGAGATGGCTGTCGGCGCTGAGTCCGAGCTCGATCGCCGGAACGTTCGCCCAGTCTTCCCCGAAGATCCCCTCCGCTCGCGTTGACGCCGCGCCGTACACGCTCTTGTGGGGTGTGAAGCAATGTGCGGGCACGAGAACGCCTTCGCAGTCGCGGCACATCCGCAGCAAGTCCCTTGCCGGGAGCCTGCACGCCTGGCTGGAGAGCTCCAGGTTCGTCACGTGAGCGCCGATGGTCGACGAGAACGCTTCCAAGCGCTGGAGGTCGGGAAAGTAGCTGACGTGGTGAGACATGCCGCCCCCGGGCTCGCGGGTCTCAAACTCGGCGCCCGGGATGATCGTCACCTGCTCGCGGAACCGCAGGCCGCCGCCCGCGATGGCAGCCATTTCCCCGGAATCAAGGAGCGCCCGGATATCCTCCAGGACAGGCGGCGATGCGCAATCCACGATGCCAACGACCTCAATGCCCTTGCGTACGGCGCACTCCAGGGCGATGTTGGCGAAGGTGAGATCCCGGGCAGCCGTGATCTTCACGGGTCTTCCCGAGCTGCTGCGGCCGATGTGAACGTGGAGATCGCAGTGAAGGAACATGTTTGGATGGGGGACGCCGTTGTGGATTGTTTCGGCTACCGGCTTTCGTGCTCGTCATGGTCCTCACCCGATGCCGGGGGAAGCAGGAGCGGGCCACGTCGGCGGAAGTCCGGCCAGTTGATTTTCAGCCGACCGCGCAGCCAGACCAACAGGTAGCCCGACAAGGCGATGTACACGGACATGCGCGCCGACAGGCTGCTCTCAATCGCACCCTCCAGCCCACGCGAGAAGAGATGGAACAGGGCCACGAAGACCATCAGGAGGCTGGAGGAGGCCAGGCAGGTGACCAGCGCCGCCCACGACCACCTCGCAACCGCTGGCGCACACGAACGGCCCGATTCCCACTGGGACCGGGCCGTGAGCACCCGCGCCATGCACAGGCCGGAGATGCCAAGCCCGGCAAGCGCGCAGACGATCGTGATGATGACCGACGACAAGCGGCTTCAGTCCCCCGGAGACGCCAATGTTCAGTACAGCCGGTCGAAGCTCTCTCGGGCGATGGCCTGGCGGATGGCCTTCAGCGACTCCTTCGCCAGTTCCTCAGCGGACTTTCCGGTAAACGCTGCGTCGCCCTGCGTGATCTCGAACACCGGTTCACCGCGTGCTTTCACGATGAACCCATCGCCGAGCTTGGAAGCGCTGAACGCGGCGGCGGGAGCGCCTTCCGCCAGCGCTTCCGTGAGCTTCGCGAGGGCCTGGTCCGCGCGCTCGGGTTGTGATGCGTCGAATGCGTAGAGCTGCTCGGTGCGCCAGGTGAGGAGCTTCGCGGGCTTCTCGCTCACCGCGCCGTCCTTGATCTCGGGCTTCTCCCAGTTCGCCGTCTTGCGGCGGTTGATCATGATCCCGTGGCGCTCAAGCTGGCTGATCAAGTACTTCACGCGGTCGCCGCTGAGCGGGTGGGTCTTGAAGACTCCCATGTCGGGCGCACCCTGCCGGCGCTCCTCTGCTGCCAGACGCTCCATGAAGGTGAGCAGGCCAACAGGGTCCCACGGGCTGTTGATCATCGCCTCCACCGCGCCCTCGTCCGCTTTCCTCTCCATCTCCACGGAGTAGCCGCCCAACACGCCGGCACGGTAGTACAGGCCCGCCTGCATGACCGCTGGCCAAAGTTCGCTGTCCGTCCCGCCGATGATGATGCTCGCGAGGACCGCGGCCAGTTCGCCCTGGAAGATCTTCTTGGCGCGCTGAGCCTGGAAGAGACCGTCGTAGTGGACATTGTGGACGATCTCGTGAGCAAGGACTCCGGCAAGTTCATGGTCCGACTGCACCGACTTCACGAGGCCTTCCAGCACGAAGACGATTCCGCCGGGCAGACTGAAGGCGTTGACCTCGGGCTCTGGGCCGGGCTTTTTCTCCCTCACATAGTAGACCGTGTACTTAACGTCCGGCCGCTCCGTGTTCGCGGCCAGCACGTCCACCATGTTCTGCAGCTTCGCCAGGGTGTCCGCGTCGTCGACGGGGGTGTAGTTCTGCAGGATCTCCTTCGCGGCTTCCTCCCCTACCTGGCGCTCGTACTTGGCGTTCCACGGAGGCTTGCCGGCAGAATACGCCTGTGGAGCAATTGTCCACAGGTATCCGACAAGGACCAAAATCATCGTCGTCTGCAGGAGACGTGTCATCCGGGACAGACCTTCACGCCAGCAATTAGTTTGGCACAACGCCCGCGCTTGCACGCGGCTCACCTACTATGACGAATGGGAGAAGCGGGAAGTTCCGGGGCACACCCGCGTCACCCCTCCGGGCGCCACACCATGCGGGTGCGGGCGGCCGCGCTCGGGTGCGGTTCAGACGTCCCTACAGCTCTCCGCCGGCCACACTGTCCACGGTGCGGGAGAACTCGTCAATCTCGAAGGGCTTGCGCAGGACGGGGCGCCCGCACTCTCTGACAGCTCGAACGATATCATCCTCCAGGTCTGCGCCTGTCACGAAGATCACGCGGTCGGCCTGGTTTCTGTCAATGTCCCGCAGCTTCTGGTAAAACGTCAGACCGTCCATATTCGGCATGAAGATATCGCAGATGATGGCATCGTACCGGGTCGCCCGGACGCGCTGGCAGGCTTCGAGCCCGTCCTTCGCGACGTCCACGAGATAGGCGCCGTGTTCGAGGATCGCCTTGACCAGCATCTGCAGGCCACCCTCGTCATCAACGACAAGCGCTCCGGCGAAACGGGTTTTCCCGTTGGCTACGGCATCGGCCACGCGAGGACCTCCCTTGTTGCTGTCTGCGGCGGCTGCGTCCAGGAGCATCCCGTTTCCAACACTGGTCTACGAAGCCCAGCCCCCCCTCGACGCGGGACAATCACGGAAGACAGATAGCATGCCTGCAGGCCAAAGTCAATGTCGCGGCAGTTCTACTTCACTGCAAGATAACAGGTCGGTTCTCCGGTGACTCTCGCCAGTTCACCGACAGCCACGATGCCCACAAGCGTCGCGACTGCTGAGACCGCGAGGACAAGGAGACGCTCCGCGCCAGGCAGAGGCGCCAGCAGGCCCCAGAGCGCGCGCAACTCCCCGACCATCGCCAAGAGTGCGGCCGGGAAGTACACGGGCAAAAGCCAGCCCGGCACCGAACTGAACTGGCGGCGGAGACAGGCCGCGACGAGGTCTTCCCAGCCGAAACCGCCCTCCCCCGCGCCGAGATGCCAGGCCACGAAAGGGCCGGGCAGACACAGCACGAGACCCCACACCCACGTGGCCTTCGCGACATCCAGGTAGCCAGTCTCGGCCCGGCGCAGTCGTCCGATGGTCGAGACCGCGGTTCGCCAGAGAAGCCCGGCCACCACGTACGAGCCCACCCAGAGCCACGCCTGCACCCGGGTGTCCTGGATCTGTCCGACAGCGAGATAGTACTGCAGAGCGCCGCCCAGCGCAACCGCTCCGGGCAATGGAACCACGGCTCGGCCGAAGTAAGTGCAGGTATAGTACATGCCCAGACTCAGCGCGACCCCGACATCAACCGCGGATGCCGCCAGTACCGACCAGGCCCGGGTCCATCCGCGCAGGCCGCCGCGGGACCCGCATTCCGAGCCCCGGGCTATCACGGCGCCCAGCCCTCCGCCACCATGCGCTCCATCTGGTATCCAAGGCCGGGCCCCTGGAGGCTGGAGGTGTCCGCCTCACCCCCCACGAGGTTGAAGATTCCGCCGTGGACCGCTTTCTCGGCCGGTTGCGTGGACTCCGGGAAGAACTGCCGACTGTTGGCCTCCACGCCCATGATCGTGCGCAGCCGCGCGCCCAGTCCCACCGAATGCATGAGCGACAGCGACGGGTTGGTCAGGTCCTGCACGCTGAAGGGGATGCCCAGTTCGGAGGCCCTGGACCAGAAGAGCGCGTCTGAACTCTGGCACTTGCAGCTCTTCAGCGCGATCCCTGACCATCCCTGCTCCAGCGCAAGCTCAAAGCTCTCGAGATCAGTAAGGCTCTCGTCCACAATGACCGGCTTCAGCGCCGACAGCGGCCGCATGTCATGGCCCAGCGCCTTCAGGTCGCGCCCGGTCGGCTGCTCGATATACAGGATGCGGTCGTAGCAGTCCTGGGACTTCGCCCGGATCGCATGAAGCATCTCGATGATGTAGTCCGGGCTCGCGCACTGTTCATTGGTGTCCGCGGTCAGGTGCATCGTGGTCATGCCCAGCTTGCCCAGTTCCTCGCGGCCGATCTCGTACACGCGCATCATCCGGTCAATGTCCCAGTCAAGGTCGTTCCCGCGCAACTTCACCTTGAGACAGTACATGCCCTCGCGGGCAATCCAGTCCGCGAGGCAGTTTGGGTAGCCGTCTGCCGGGTCCGAATCGTCCAGCTCGTCGCGGCTGAGCTTGTCCAGGCCGCCGCACAGGTGGAATACGGGCACCTTCGGGAGGTACCGGTCCCGCACATAGTCGCCCGGGTACTTGCCGCGGAAGGACGGTCCCAGCCAGCGCGACAGGTCGTGGGGCATGAAACCCGCGCCGTAACCCTCGTAAATGTCGATTCCGTTCACGATGCCGAAGGCGTCGTGCACGGCTGCATCCACGGCGGAAGCACACACCAGCGCGCTCAGGAATGGTTGCGGCGGTGTGAGATTGCGCCGGGCGCAGACATCGATATTCAGCGCTCGCAGGTCTCCTTCCACATTCTCGAACAGCGCGATGGGGTGATCCGGCTCGGTCTGCGCCAGCATCAGGTCGCAGAAGCCCCGCACCACGTCCTTCATCGCGGCTTCCTTGTCAGAGTGGGACAGGACCGGGTCGGGCCAGCCCCAGAAGTCCATGATGAAAATGCCGCCCCAACCCTCCGCCACATTACCCCTCTGGTTCTCGACGGTGGCTTTGACCTTGCAGAAATCGAGTTGCTCCACCACAACGGCGCCGAACTTCAGGGGAGTCCTCGCGGTGCAGGGGGTGTAGTGTACCTGCAGGTCCTTGACCTTGATGTCGGAGAGCATGCTGGCACCTCGCGGGTCTGTTGCGGCTGGGTTTGGATGGGTTGCGAACGGCCGGGTGCGAGCGTCAGTTGTCGGCGCCCGGATCACATCAGGGGCTTGCGCACAGGACCCGTAGCCTTTGGCCGGACGGTCCCGCGGGGCCCCGTCGGCTGGACGGCGCCGACACCCCGCGGCTGGCGGCAAGCCAGGTACCGGTCAGGGGCTTGCGCACAGGACCCGTAGCCTTGGGCCGGACGGTCCCGCGGGGCCCCATCGGCTGGACGGCGCCGACACCCCGCGGCTGGCGGCAAGCCAGGTACCGGTCAGGGGCTTGCGCACAGGACCCGTAGCCTTGGGCCGGACGGTCCCGCGGGGCCCCGTCGGCTAGACGGCGCCGACACCCCGCGGCTGGCGGCAAGCCAGGTACCGGTCAGGGGCTTGCGCACAGGACCCGTAGCCTTGGGCCGGACGGTCCCGCGGGGCCCCATCGGCTGGACGGCGCCGACACCCCGCG
>JAGPGE010000007.1:0-15569 GCA_018056145.1 Armatimonadota bacterium | reverse complement strand
GGACGGTCCCGCGGGGCCCCATCGGCTGGACGGCGCCGACACCCCGCGGCTGGCGGCAAGCCAGGTACCGGTCAGGGGCTTGCGCACAGGACCCGTAGCCTTGGGCCGGACGGTCCCGCGGGGCCCCATCGGCTGGACGGCGCCGACACCCCGCGGCTGGCGGCAAGCCAGGTACCGGTCAGGGGCTTGCGCACAGGACCCGTAGCCTTGGGCCGGACGGTCCCGCGGGGCCCCATCGGCTGGACGGCGCCGACACCCCGCGGCTGGCGGCAGGCCAGGTACCGGCTCGCGGGGTCCGAACCCGCCACCAGGCGTGATCGGTTCCGGCGCCCGGAGACGCCTTTCGACGTGGCCTGGGGCAAGACCTGTTCACACAAGAAGGCCGCCGGAAGTGTTCAGCCTCCGGCGGCCCTGGTCATGCACCTTCGCGTCGTTCACATCACGGCATGCCCATCATGCCGGGCATTCCCATCATGCCGCCCATCATGGCCTTCGTCTTGTGCTCCGTGAGCTGCTTCGCCTCCGCGCTCTCCATGTCACGGATAACCAGGCCGCGGATCACGAACTGCTCGTTGTTCTCCGAGCGCTGGGTCATCGCCGGGAACACAGCTTTCTTGCCATCCGGCGACCAGGCGACCGCGGTATGGCCCGGGGCCTTAATGTTGTCGTCGAGGTCCTGGCTGATCTCGTACACCAGACCGCCCGGAGCCTTGATGGCGAAGACCCGCTTCTCCGCCGCACTTGCGCCAGCGACCATCTTGCCATCTGACGACCAGACCATCCCGCCCATGGTGAAGTTGCCGATGCGCTCTTCGGCGGTCGCGGGCTCATCGGGCTTGCGGAAGGCCATGAACTCATCAGTGGTGGTCGCGGCGCCCATGCCCATCATGCCCATCATGCCCATTTCGGGTCCCATCATACCCGGCGTTCCGCCGGGCATCATTCCGGGCATGCCGCCGGGCATGCCACCACCACCAGGGGCAGTGGTTGTGACCTTCCTGTGCAGCACGAGGAGCGGCTGCTTCGGGTTCCAGGAGGCGTTCTCAACGTCGTCGCCGATCTTCTTCAGACTGGAGCGGTCCAGCGGCATGACGCAGAGGATCCGCTTGCTGGTCGCGGCCGGGGCGCCCATCATCATGCCCATGCCCATCTCCGGACCCATCATCCCGGGCACTCCGCCCATCATGCCCATCTCCGGGCCCATCATGCCCATGCCCATCATCTGGGTGGCTTTGAGGGCCTCCTTGGGGATCTGCGCGCCGGGCTCCAGGGCGTCCTTGGCGGGGACTTCCAGGACCATCCAGACCGCGTTGCTGCCGTCAGCCCACCCGGCGTTGATGATCTTGTCCGAGCCGCGGGTGGAGTAGAAGACGGCCGGGGTTGCATCGGCATTGCCCACGAGGATCTCGTGGCGATCCTTGCCCACCAGGTCCAGGAGCAGGAGCTTCTTGCCGTCGGGCGAGTACGCGGCGAACTGGGGATCAACGGCTCTGATGATCAGCGTGATCCGGTTCGGCCTGGCGGCATCCATCTTCCAGAAGCCGCTGTACGGGCTGGTCTGGCCCGCGGCTGCCGAAAGGCCGCAGATGATGCCAGCACTGTCGGGAGTCCAGCACAGAGGCCTGAGGTTCTTGGTGAGCTTGACCTCGCCACCCTCGGCGGAGATCAGGCCGGCCTCAACCGGGCCGACGGCTCCCTGGGTGGCCGTTGTGCGGGTGAACGCGATCCACTTCCCGTCCGGCGACCAGATCGGGTCGATGTCCATGGGCGAGGCGGGCATTCCCATGCCCATCATGCCCATCTCCGGCCCCATCATCTGCGCCATGACGGCAGCGGGGGCCAGCAGCAGCAACACGACAGCCGACAACAGCAGACAGCGCATGTCTCGTGCCTCCTTCTGCCTGACGGTGCTTAGCCGCCCGCTCCGGCAGGAGCAGCAGTGCCGGTGTTCTTGGTGGATGCGGTGGTGATGCGGCTCGAATCGCCGGTCTCGATATCTACGACGAAGATGCCGTAGCCAGTCCCGTCCTCTGCCCCGAAGGCCAACTTGCGGCTGTCGGGGGACCAACTGAAGGGCTTGCAGCCACTGACGATGCCGGACAGGCTGAACCCCACGCGGCGGACCGGACGGCCATCAACAGGCGCCACGGAAAGCGTGTACGGAGCCTTGGCGCCCCACATGTAAGCCACGAACCTGCCGTCCGGGGATGCCTCCATCGCCAGTGCGGTATCCGATGCCAGACGCCGCTTCTTCGCGCCCGTCTGATCGCAAAGCCAGATGCCCGCGTTCGGGTCGCTCGCACCCGCGGTCTGCACCTTGCCGATGCTGGCGACGATGTCGGTCCCATTGGGGAGCGATACCGCCATGCTGTCCTTGCCAACATCCTTGACCACCGGGGTGACCTGCTGCGCGAGGGTGCCCTTGGCGATGTGATAGGCGGTGGTCATGCCCATGCCCATGCCCATCCCCATTCCCATACCCATCTCCGGTCCCATCATGCCGGGCATCATCCCACCGGGCATGCCGCCGCCCTGCCCCTGCTTGTTCTCTTGCTGCACAAGCCAGATGCCATCTCCGGAAGCCAGCCAGTTCACCGGGTTCTTGCGATCTTCGACAGGACAGAAGCCGGCGTTCTGCGTTGTGTTGGCCTGGGCGGGGAAGAAGACGACCGCCTTGCCCTGGTCATAGGGGATCGCGAACAGGTCGCCCTTGGGCGACAGGCGGATCCAGGGCATGATCGCGGGGTACCAGCGATCATTGTCGGCCCCGCCGAACTTCATGCCGTAGATTCCCCACTGCTGGTAGTTCTGCGCGCCTGTGCCCTGGAAGACGTAGCACAGCTGGCCGGCTGCGGCATCCTGAATCACAGCGCGTCCACCGACAACGGACGCCGCCTCTCCGCCTCGGGTCGCGACCCGGAAGATGCCTTCCTTGCTGAGGTCGGGCGCGCCGCCCATGCCCATCCCGGGCATGCCCCCTGGCATCCCGCCCATTTCGGGGCCCATCATGCCGGGTATTCCGCCCATCATGCCCATCTCGCCACCCATCATCCCCATGCCGCCCTGCACAGGGGACACAGCCCATTCATTGCCGGTGAGGCTCGCGTGGACGCGGCTGAACATGATGTTGGCCCCGTCGGCACTGAATACGGGAGCGACATCGATGACCTTCGCCGGAGCGAAGCCCATCCCCATCATGCCCATCTCGGGGCCCATCTGCGCTAGCGCCGTTGCGACGAGGCACAGCGCTGCCAGAACAGTGACGGACGCACGCATAGCGCGCTCATCTCTCCTTTCGCTGCTTCAAGGGGCGTGGCTCTGAAGCGCACAGACCACAGCTTCATACTATACGCGTTCGTAGACGCTGGCACTCGGTTCCCGGTTCGCTGCCCGCCCTGCGGGAACGAGAGAGACGCGCCACGAAGTACACTATTGGCCACGGAGGCGCGAACATCCTCCCTGGGCCGGCGTCTTTCTTCCCGTGAAGCCGACCGAAGCCAGTATAGCGCAATACGGGCGGCGATAGTCAAGCAATTGGCGACGGTACACAAGGAATTGGCGACGAGTATCAGGACCATCGGTCTTATGGCATGCGTGACGGCCTCGTGTGTGGCCCACGTCCGGTACCCGCTCTGCCGGAGCCGTGCGCCCATAGCCCCGGGCCATGAGCTGCCGCCCGCTTCGCGGGCTGTGGGACCGCGGTCCCGTTCGGTGGAGCCAGATAGGCTCGGACCAGCGGTCAGATGACGCGCAAGTACCCACAAGACCGTAATGCACCCGCGGCGAGTGTGGCCCGCAACTGCCACCGGACGCGCGGCGGCAGGAGTCTCGTGCCGATCCGACGAACCATAGAACCAGTTTCCCCGGGGCCGCGGTGGCTGCTTGTGCGCCTGCCGGCCAAGCCGGACTGACTGCTCCGGTCATCGCCGTGAGCAGAGTTGGGAGGGCTACCGATGGCGGTGCGAGAGACGCAGGCTGCGCTGGTGCAGGCCATGGAAGACCTGCCGGTGGTGGATGCCCACGAACACCTGCCTCCGGAGAAGGCCCGGGTCGAGTCCCCCGTGGACTTCGCCACATTGTTCTCTCACTACACCCAGACCGATCTGAAGTCCGCGGGAATGACGCCGGAGGACTACAGCCGCTTCCAGGCCCCCGAAACGGATCTGGACGCGAAATGGGAGATGTTCGAGCCCTACTGGCACAGCATCCGCTTCGGAAGCTACTCCCGCCCGGCTCTTATCGCCGCGCGGGAGTTCTATGGCTGCGACGACATCTCCCGCCACACCTACCGCCTGCTCTCAGAGCGGATGCGCGCAGCCAATACCGCCGGCATCTACAAGCGAATCCTGCAGGACCGCTGCAATATCCGCATCTGCCTGACGCAGATCGGCGCGGTCCCTGACGACGACAGCGGGATGCTCGCTCCCCTGCTGCCCGTCGGGTTCCTCACGGGACTGCGGGACCGGGAGAGCGCCGTGTCCTTTGGCGAAACCCACGGGGTCCAGGTGAAGGATCTTGCCAGCTACCTCGACGCCATGCGCGCAGCCCTTGAGCAGTGGAAGGCGCAAGGGGTGGTCGGGGTCAAGATGGTCTCGACCCATCTGGGCGACCCGAATCACACCGACGCGGAGCGCGCTTTCTCCGCGCTCATGTCCGGAGCGGATCAGGATTACTTCGTCCTCCACTGGTTCCTGCATCAGGAGGCGCTGCGCATGGCCGGCGACCTGGGCCTCGTGGTCGCGGTGCATTGCGGGATCATCTGGGACAACTGGAACAACTTCTACGAGAACCACCCGCGGAATCTCATCCCCATCCTGATGAAGCACCGGAAGACGAAGTTCGACATCTACCATGCCGGCATCCCGTGGCCGCGGGACCTGGGGGTGATCGGCAAGGACTTCCCAAACGCCTACCTGAACCTGTGCTGGTGCCACATCATCTCCCAGCGCATGACCGTGTCCCTGCTGGATGAATGGCTGGACATGGTCCCCGTTCACAAGATCATGGGCTTCGGCGGCGACTATCACCGCCCGGTCGAGAAAGTGTACGGACACCTGCTCATGGCGAAAGAGGACATCGCGCGGGTCCTTGCGGGGCGCATCGATGACGGCCTCATGACCGAGAAGCAGGCCCTCGAACTGGCCGGGCAGCTCTTGTTCGACAACCCGCGGGACCTTTACGGGCTCGATGTGTGACGACGCGACCCAGGAGACTGATGCGCGGCAGGGCACTGGTTCGCGCCGAATGCGCCGGGCCTCGTGGATCCTGGCGCTGCTTCTGCTCTTCGCAACCGCCTACCAATGGCACCCGGGCGGCGGCTGGAATGTGATGACCCGCATCGCGCTGGTGCGGGCCGTCTACCACGATCACACTCTCAGCATCAACCGTTCCCATCACCGCACTGGAGACAAGGCCGAATATCCGCCGGGCAGCGGCATCTACTACTCCGACAAACCCGTGGGCGGGCAGGTGCTCGGACTGCCGGCCTATGCGGTGGGCTACAGCATCGGCAAGCGACTGGTGCCGCAGAACGTAGCCCTGGATGCGGGCGCCACGGTCGCGTCATGGTTCTCGGTGGGGCTGCCGACCATCGTCGCCTGCCTGCTCATGCTCGACCTGTTCGGCGCTTTCGGGCTCTCCCCGCGGCAGGCGGCGTTCATCACTCTTGCGTACGCCCTGGGTACTCTCGCCTGGCCATACTCCACGGTCTGGTATGGCCACCAGGCGGCAGCGGCCTTCGGGTTCATCGCCTTCTGGTTCGCGGGTCGCGCGTCGCGGCTTCAGGGGCGGGCATCCGCCGCGCTCGCAGGCCTGTTCGCAAGTTGGGCGCTGATCACCGAGTTCCCCGCCCTCATCATCGCCGGCGTGGTATTCCTGTACGTCGCCCGACTGGGTACGCGCGCGGCCGTGTCCTTCGTTCTCGGCAGCATCCCCTTCATCGCCCTGCAGCTGCTTTACAATCACGCCTGCTTCGGCAGCCCGTTGCGGTTCGGCTACATGTACGAAGTGCGCCCGGAGTTCGCCGAGGCCCCTTCCTGGATCGGGTTGCCAAAGGTTGAGGCTCTCTGGGGCATCACATTCTCGGCGAACAAGGGTATCTTCGTCATGTCGCCCTTCCTGCTCTTCGCGGTCTGGGGCCTGTGGCGGATGATCCGGAGCCGCGCATGGCGCGCCGAGGGAGTAGCGGCGGCGGCGGTGTTCGCGCTCTACATGGGCTACAACGCTTCGCACTTCATGTGGGAGGGCGGCACATGCTTTGGGCCCCGCCATATCGTGCCGATGCTCCCCTTCCTGTGCATCGGGCTGGGGTTCATCTGGCCGCGGATGTCCTCCCCGGCGCGCCTGGCCTGCGGGGTCCTCACCGGTGTGGGCATTCTGGTGATGTTCGCCGCCGTCAACACCCTGGCGGAACCCGCGCTGCACATGACCACCGGTGGCAGCGGCCCGCTGGAAGCCCTGGCCCGCCTCAGCCTGGGGTCCGTGGAATGGCCCACATTCGGCATGCTCCTCGGGCTGGGAGGGTGGAAGACCATCGTCCTGCACGGTGTTCTGATCGCCCTGCCGGCGCTGTGGTTGTGGCGCGTCACAAGCGAGACGTGAGGCGTGAGGCGCGCCGCCGTCAAGCCAACGCCACCGGTCGTCGCCTCTCCTCGGGCAGGCGCAGAATCCGCGCCATGTTCCCACCCAGCGCCAACCGCTTGTCCTCAACACTCAGCCTCGACCAGGCCACCCAACCCAGTTGCGGGGCGGCGTCGCGCATGACGCAGTCCGTGCCGAAAATGAGCTGTTCCGGGCCCACTTCCCGCACGAAGAACTCGCAGAAGTTGTACAGAATCGCGGTATAGGTGATCTCCGCGTAGATATTCCGGTGGGTCTTCGCAATGTTCGCCACCGCCTGGGCCATGGGCCAGCTCTGCCCGGCATGGGCGCACAGGAAATGGGCTCCGGGGTAACGCTCGGCGCACTGGGCAACGTGCTCCGGGGTGCAGCTTCCGGGCGCGCTGAAGCCCATGTGGCAAAGCACCGGCCACTGGTGCTCGTGGGCGAACCGCAGCATCGGTTGGTTGCCAGGGTCGATCAGGGGCTTCTGATGCCCCGGCGGGTAGGGCTTGAAGCCGAAAACCTTTCCACTCTCGAACACCCGCGGGATCTCCTGCTCGACCAGGTCCGGGTAGGACGGGTTGATGCAGCCATACGGTAGGATGCGGTCCGGATAGCGATCGTGCGCGGCCATCGCGATGTCATTGTGCTCCGGGGTGCCCATGCGGATGCCGCCCCAGGTGCTGGGCATCGCCAGGTCAATCCCGAGGCGATCCATGGTTCCCACGAGACCGTCCACATCGTTGTAGGCAAGGGCGCAGCCGAAGTAGCCCATGCAGCCGTCGTGGCCGATGTGGGAGTGCGCGTCGATGATGAACTCCTCCCGCAAGGGTTCGCCGAGCTTCAGCCTGGCGATGATCGGGTCATCCTCCCGCGCGGGCCAGGGAGCAAGCGAGGGGAGCGGACCCTGAGCGCCGTCCACGTTGGACAGGAGCCGCAAGAGGTTGCCGCTACCGATCTTCTCGCGGGCTTCGGGGCTGATGGTCTCGTAGAGCGTCATCATCTTCGCGGCGCCCGGACTGTGTTCGGGCAAACCGGTGCTGAACAACAAGCGATCCGGGCCGAACTGCTCCACGAACCGCTCATAGGCGCGATGGCCCTGGAAGCCCCAGGTGTCCAGGTGCAGGTTGGGCGCCGCACCGAAGAGCGGGTTGATGAGCCGATCGGTGCCCCAGGCCACGCCGCAGAGCACCACGGGCAGGTCCGGGTACCGCTTGCACAGAGCGACAGCGGCCTCCACCGAAAGCTCGGTGACATCCACGAAGAGCGGAATCCGGTGGGCCTGAAGTCTCGCGAGCAGCGGGCCGACCACATCGTCACTGGCGCCAAAGCCGTGGGCGCGCGGGTAGAACCGGGCGGCCCGCACATTGCGCTCCAGCATCTCGGCCACGAGGTCATCCGGCGGGGCCATCTCACCAGTGTGGTGGGGCATCACGACCCACTGCGGCGCGAGGCGCGGCTGCCCGGCGATCTCATCCAGCAGCAGGCGATTGCCGAAGTCCTGGTAGTACTCGCAAGACTGGGCGTGGTACACCAGCCCACCCTCGATGCCGTAGAAGGCGTAGTCATCGAGAAACTGCTCCAGCCTGCGCGGGGTCTCGGGATTCGGGCAGGAGCGCAGGCCGATCATGCAGTTGGAGTCGAAGAAGCGGATGCTCGCCATGAGACGTCACCTCGTTGTATAGGCCTTGCGTGACCCGGGTTGAGACCCGGGTCTGAGGGACCTTCGGTCCGAGCGTCCTGCCGGACGCGAAGCCTTCCCCGCTTGTGGGGCGGACCCACTTCCGCCGTGTGGGGCGGGCGTCTCACCCGCCGCCCATTGCTCGTGAGTGCGACAGGCAAGCGTGCCTGTCCGCGCCGTTCGCCATTGTCTTTGGCCAGCGGAGACCTCACATCGGCGCGGCGGGCCAGCGGCGCATGGGCAGGACATCCACCGCGCAACGCGGAGACAGGTTCGCAACATACACCGCCGCCTCCGCCACGTCCTCCGGCGACATGAGTTGTTCCGGCGACCAGTCGGGCCGCTGCTCGCGCACCAGGTCCGTATCAACGCCCCCCGGGCAGATAGCGGTGACCCGAACATTGTGCGCGCGCATCTCGTCGGCCAGAACCTTGCTGAACCCCAGGAGCGCGTGCTTCGACGCACAGTAGGCCGCCTGTTCCGGGTATGGCTTCAGCGAGGCCATGGACGCGATATTGATGATGCAGCCGGATCGCCGTTGTACCATCCCCGGCAGGACCGCTTTCACCAGCATGAAAGGCCCGCGGGCATTGACCGACTGGATATGGTCCCAGTCCTCCAGCGACGTCTCCAGCACCGACTTCACCGCGAAGGCGCCCGCATTGTTGACCAGGATATCCACCGGTCCCCAGTGGTTCTCCACCTGCGTAACCACGGCCTCCACGCTGGAGGGATCCGACACATCGCCCCGCAGCGCCAGCGCCTGCCCCCCGGCTACGTGGATCTCCGCGGCAGTTTCCTCCACTTGCGCAAGGGTCCGCGCGACGCAGGCGACCCGCGCGCCTTCGCGGGCGAAAGCAACCGCCACCGCGCGGCCGATTCCCCTTCCGGCTCCGGTGATCAGGGCCACTTGTCCGTCAAGCATGGCGAAAGCTCCGTGTGCGGCGGGATTGCGGGAACGAAACCGGGGCACTGTGCCCGGCGTGAATGGCGTCTGTTGTGCAGAGCCTGATCTCTCGGTACCGGCGCAAGCACTCGGGGCGCTTTTGGGAGCGGACTTGCCCGCGAATGTCGTTGGCGTCAGCCGTGACGGAAGGCGGCGGCACGGGCAAGGTCGCTCCCATAAGCCTGCTGAGCGTCCGCGGCGCTTGCGGCTGCACGCCTCAACCCGGCATCAGGTAATGCTCGTGGGTCCCCGTGATGGCGTCCACGATCAGCCAAACCACCATCATGAAGATGTCGCCGAAAGCCAGGCCCAGGAACAGGGGCAGCGAGGCGACAAGCCCTTTCGCGCCGCCGTAGCGCATGATCACGCTCTTGAGTGCCCACCCGATGAGTGTCGAGAACCACAGGCATTTCATGGGGTATGTCTGCATCATGATGAACCCCACCGGGTGGAACGGAAACCACAGGAAACGCTGGCGCAGGTGGAACAGAAGCAGCGTGAATGCGCCGCCCGCTATCATCGCCACGCTGTTCATGATGCTCGGGTCGCGCGGGGCCATCAGGAAGTTCTGCAGGAGACGGAATCCGCCCGGTCCCGCGCCCTGAACGTACCACTTGTTGCATGCCATCCCGCTGTAGCCGTATACCAGCCGCAGGTTGGCCCAGTAGCTGATTACGGTGGACAGCAGGATCGTAACCGCGAACACCGCCAGCATTTTCCGCTTGTTCAGGCCCGACAGATCCGCGATCTTCAGGCTCTGCATGAAGCTAGGCATGAGGAACGCACGCAGGTCGGTCATGAACCCGCGCTCGATGAACATGCCGATGGTGAGGCTTTTCGCGCCGATCGCACTGGTCCCCGTGACCGTAATCATCGTCTCAAGCGAGGCCAGGGTCGCCTGCACGAAGAGCATGCCGGATTCGGCCACCACTTTCGTGAGCGCCACCGCCAGGACGATATACAGGAGCATCTGGACGAAGGAAGCCGCCGCGCTCATCCCTGCCGCGGAACTGAACCAGACCAGGCCGATCAGGCAGCAGGCCACGCCGATCACGCAGGTGCGGTACGACAGCGGCTCGCCCTCACTGGCGCGGCGCACGCCGATGGTCTCATCCCAGACGTCCTTCCAGTGCAACCGCGCCACCCAGAAGGACAGGGCGACATACGCGAGATACCCGCCCACGGGCTGCATGCCCAGCCAACCCGGCTCCCCCCAGGTGGTGGGCTCCTGCCGGCCTTTGAAGCCCAGTACCTGGGCGATGACTCGCTGGATCTTGGTGAACCAGAAGAAGAACCACATGGAGAAGCTGACTTCGGTGCGCAGGAGAACGGTGACTCCAATGACCACCAGCCAGATTTGTCCAGGCACCCAGCCCACCGCGTTCCACGGAGGCTCGCGGAATAGGGGCTGGAAGTTATAATAGAGCTTAGCATGGGGGAATGATGGGTAGTAGAACCCCAGACCGTTCTGCAATTGCAACAGGGCGGCGATGGCGAAGCCGATCCACATGACGCGGTTGCCGAAGAAGGCCTTGTTCGCGAAGGGGTGCTCGGCGTCGGCGGTCATCTCCATGGGCAGGGCGACCAGGGGGAAGGACAGCTTCTCGCGATCCGCCCACTGCTTGCGGAACAGGACGCTCAGGAACATGACCAGCGCGTAGAGCAGGAAGCTGAACAGGCCCCAGACCGCCAGCGGGGTGTACCACTGGCCCCAGGGGAGTCTCTCGCCGGGCCGCAGGCCCTCGAAGAAGGACACCACCGCGCGCTCATCGGTGGGCGCGAACCAGGTGGGGATGTGCTGCAGGAACAGCTCGTCCCACTTGTTCTCGGCCGAAGCGTAGTAGTAAGGTGTGACCACCACGGGGATGAACACATTCTCCGCTCCGTGGCCGGGGACGAGGGTCGAAAAGAGCAACATGCAGTAGATCATCAGCAGTTCGGCGCGGTCGAAAGGCTTCACACGCCCGAGAACACGCAGAGCCGGATTGACCACCAGCACCAGGAACAGCAGTGCAAAGATGGCGCCGGGGGGCAGGTGCTGGGCGCCGAGGAATGTGCTGCTCAGGAAGACATCCACATACGGGATGATGAAGCTGAAGATGATGGAGAAGACGAGGCCCGTGACCACGCTGCGGGCCGTAATGCGCCCGACGCCTTCAAGGCGGCCCTGCGTGGTCTGTTCGGGTGCGAGCATCGGCGGCGCTCCTGGAGGCGGTTTGCCGGATACCCCGGCGCGCACACTGTTCCACGCCAACGGAAAGATTCCCTTTTCCCGTGGAGACTCGGCCCGTGACTGACTTCGGTCCCCAGTATGTCCTCCTCCCCGAACGGCCGTCCGGGCCGCTTTCGGCGCGGAACCTCGAGGACTACAGGCAGTGCCCGCGCAAGTACCTGCTCTCGGCCTTCGTGACACGGGAGCAGGCAGACAGTCATGTCGGCGGACCGGCGATCCTTAGCCGGGCGGTGCGGGCCGCATTGCTGTCCATGTATGCCGCGGGCGGCCCGGGTGCCCTGCCGCTTGGCGCTCTTGAGCGCATCTTCGAAGACAACTGGGACGGGCGCGCCTGCCGGGACAGCCGTGAGGAGGAGGACCTCCACCGCGACGGGCTGCGGATCATCGCCGCCCACCATGCCGCGCCGTTGGACCTGCCCAGCCCTCTCGCGACGGATGTGCGCCTGGAGCAGGAAATCGGCGGCGAGGCTTTCGTGGCGGTGGCCGACCTGGTGAGCGCCGAAGGCAGCCACGTTGCGCGGTTCACCACCTCGCGCCGGCCGCCTTCGCCCGGCCAGATCGCCAACGAAATGCCCTGGACGACGCTCTTCGTGCTGGCGAGGGCGGCCCACCCGGGTTCAACGGTGCTCATGATTGACCTTCGCCGGAACCGGACGGTTGAGGTGGCCCTGGACGAAGCCAAGGAGCGCGAAGCCACGCAGATGCTGCTGGAAGTGACTGCGAAAATCAACGCCGACCGGGCTTTCGAGCCAGTGACCGGGAAGCATTGCCAGTGGTGCCGGTCCAGGAAGGACTGCCCGGCTTGGCAACGCTGATCGCCCGGGGATTCTTGACCTGGCTGGCACTGGGCGCCGCAATCGCCTGCGCGGTGATTCCGGCGCGGGCAGACGAGCGCCGGGTGATCGCCGGCAAGGGAGTGCAGGTGCATTACTGGCCGGAGCATGAGGACCAGGCGCTGCTGGTGCGGTCTGAAGCGGAGCACGCGCTCACGGTTCTCGCGGACACCTTGGGCCTGCGGTTCAGCCGTCCCGTGCGTATCGACATCGTGCGCTCCCACCGGGAAATGGTGGAACTCGCGGGGACGAAAGTCCCCACCTGGACCCGGGGCCTGTCGCTGCACCATGCGAACCACGTGATCCTCAAACCACAGACCGAGAAACAAATGCAGCGGCTGGTGATGCATGAGCTGACTCACGTTGCGCTGGACCTGAAAATGCAGGCAACTCGCGGCGAGGCGCCGCGGTGGGTGCACGAGGGTCTCGCCCAGTGGATGGAGGGCGAGATGCCCGCGGCGCAGAAGGATATCCTGGGCGCCGCGGCAGTGGAGGGACGGTTGCTGGCCTTGGACGAACTTGAGGACGCCTTCGAGGGCAACCGGGAGACCGTTGACCTCGCATACGCCCAGAGCCACGTCCTGGTGGCGTATCTCGTGGAACACGGGCCGCCCGGGGCGGTAGGCAACCTCCTGGAGGCCCTCGAACGAACCGGCGATGAGAAGCAGGCCCTGCGCCGCGCCGCCGGGATTCCGCTGGATGTCCTGCAGCAGCGCTGGATCAAGTCAATGCGCACCGAGTACGCCGCGCGGGGAGTGCCCCTGTCCGTGGAACTGATCGTGTTCGGGGCGATGGGGCTGTTGTTCATCGCGGCAGTGGTGGTGCGGCTGCGGATGGCCCGGGAGATCCGGGAGCGAATGCAGTCGGAAGAGCGTTTCGAGCAACTGATGGCGCAACTGGAACTGCTGGAGGAGCCACAGGAGCCGGATGAGGACGAAGAACGAGAGAGTGAGCGCGAATGAGTGAAACCTTTTTCCGCTATGTGAGCCGGCTGTGGCTGTCGCAGTTCCCGGTGCAACTCATGCGGTCGATCCTGGTTGCCGTGCTGTTTGAGGTCGCGGTGTACCTGGTGAACTCCCGCATCCGCAAGGCACTGACGCGAGCCCTGTCCCGCGATGCCGAAGCCGACCCCATGAGGCGGCTGGAGCGCCGTCGGGTGATCCTGGGCATTCCAACCCTGATCGCGCGCACGGTGCTGTACACCTTGGCCCTACTCATCATCCTGCGCATCTTCCGGTACAACGCCAGCCTTGACCTGTACCCGATTGCGCTGGGCATTCTCGCCCTGGTGCTGGTGGCGGCCCGCAATCCGCTGAGGGACGCGGTGGCCGGCTACTTCATCTTCTACGACTACCTGTATGACCAGGGCGACGAGATCACGGTGGGCGAGATCACGGGCACGGTGACGGAACTCGCCCTGCGGCACACGCGCATTCAGACCCGTGACGGGCACGTGGTGGTCCTTCCCAACAGCATGGTCCGGCCCCTGGTAATGCGCTCCGCCCGGGGAGCCGGTCAGGAGCCCCAGGGCCGGCCAGGCGGCAGGGGCTAGGCAGGCGATGTCATCACGCCGTCCGCCGTGAGTGGGACAGGCAATCCTGCCTGTCGGTGTCTGCCGTTGGCAGTTCGCCATACGCGCCGGAAGGCATGCACATCGGGCATCCGCGGGCGCCTACGGGGAACTTGTTGGAGCGGGCTTGCCCGCGAATGTCGTTATCGAAAGGCGTCGCGGGCAAGCCCGCTCCAACAAGCCTGCTGTCCGCTGGCGCCGGATGTCTCGAAGTCGCTAGCCGTCCTGATGAAAGGCGTCGCGGGCAAGCCCGCTCCAACAAGCCTGCTGTCCGCTGGCGCCGAATGTCTCGAAGTCGCTAGCCGTCCTGATGAAAGGCGTCGCGGGCAAGCCCGCTCCAACAAGCCTGCTGACCGTCGGCGCCCAGGGCCGAACCGTCTTGCCACCACGCACGGAGGTACTCCCCATGAGAACCGTTCCCTCCACCATCTCCCTGCTCGCCGCGCTCCTCGCCTGCGCCGCCGGGTTCGCGCAACCGATCAACTCCTTCGAGGACGCCAATGCAATCCCCGGGGGCGGCGCGATCATCGAGCGCGTCCAGGAGCATGTCACCGATGGAGAATGGGCCATCAAGGCCACTTTCCCGGGCAATGAGAAGGACACCTGGCCCGGCGTGAACTTCAACTTCGACGAGGACACCACGACGAAGCAGGTCTTCGCCTTCGACGCCTTCAACCCCGGCAAGGCGCCGGTGCCCCTGTCCTACCGCATCGACTTCGCTGTGGGAGAACCCCACTTCGGCGCGGCATCCGTGGCTCCCGGCGGCCCGCATCTCGTGGAAATCTGGGTCTCCGGCCTGCCGCGAATCACCCGGGTGTTCCCGTACCTGCGCATGCCCCGGACCAACCACGTTCTCTTCATCGACAACGTGCGCTGGGCCACTCTCGAACAGCGCTTCACCGCCCTGCGCTACGTGGACGACAACACCCCGCCCGAGCCAACTCCGGCAGATTCCGCCCGCGGCTTCATTCCCTTCCGCCGGGCGCTGACCGACGTGGTGTTCGCCAACTCAGTGCCCCTCACATCGGAGCGGCTCGGTTCCGTGGATGTTTTCGCCACACCGGGCGAGTACGAACCGGCCACGCTCTCCCTCTATGCCCTGAGAGACCTGAAGGGCGTCCGGGTGAGCTTCGACGGCATCCCGGCTGAGGGCGAAGTTCTGCCGGTGCGCGCCCTGAACAAGCGGGTCACGTACAGCTCCGACCAGTTCATCAAGGACATGCCGGTCCTGTGCGAGCGCCGGGCCAGCGTGGACATCGCGGCGGGAAGCTCGAAACGCTTCGTCATCGAGCTTCGGGTCGCGGACAATGCACCGCCGGGCATCCACCAAGGCACGGTGACGGTGCAGGCTGAGGGCGCCGAGCCCGTGGAGATCCCCCTGCGCCTGCGTGTCCTGCCCTTCACGCTGCAGGAGCCCACGGATATGTTCTGGGGCGAGTACTACACCGGCCCGAAACTCGCGAACACCGATGAGGAGAAGAAGGCCACCCTCGAGCGGGACATGATCGACATGCGCAACCACGGGATGTCCTCGGTGGGCCTGTGTTTCGGCGCGCCGCTGGAGGGCGTCGTGTGGGCCGAAGACAAGACCTGCACGGTGAACCTCGACGGCGCCAGCCTGTATGAGCGCTTCATGGACCTTTACCGCGACCTGGGCTACCCGATGCCGGTGATTCTTCTGTCCGACAGTGGGCAGTCGGCGGCGA
>JAGPGE010000409.1 GCA_018056145.1 Armatimonadota bacterium | reverse complement strand
CGCTTAGTCTGGGCATTACCGAACCGTAGTAGATCGATTTCTTCACAGCTCAGTCTCCCTCTTTCGATTGGCCAGAGGTGTACGGCCTCACGGGGAGGTTTCCACGGGGCCCGGGCATAACCTTCCGCAATTCGCGCAAATGGGAGACAGTTCTCGATGATGAAGCTCTGCGGGCATACCATGGGGACACCAGGCTACGATGTTTTCGAATCTGCCAACCTGTTCGCGGAACTCGGCCTGCAGGGCATGGAGATCCGCTGCGCCGTCGACGGTCATCTCAGCCTGGAAGCGGTTGGGGAAGCCGATGCCCGGGCGGTGGCCGATCATGCGCGCGGAAAAGGCATCGACATCGCCTGCCTGACCCCGTACTACAAGGACTTCGGCACCGATGAATCCACCATCCAGACCCTTGCCGGGCTCGAAACCGCGGTGCGCGCAGCATCCTGGATGGACTGCGGCCTCGTGCGGGCGCTGGCGGGAATCTGGCCGGTGGAAAGGCGCGAGCGCGGCGACATCCTGGCGCGCACGGTGGACGGGCTGCGCTGGGCGGGTGATGTAGCTGCTGAGCACGGGGTTCGCCTTGCGGTCGAGAATCATATCGGGACGCTGGCGATGTCGGCTGAGGAGACCGCGGAGTTCATCGAACGGGTGAACCACCCCGCGGTGGGCGTGCTGCTGGACTACTACTGGAACGCGGTTGCGGGAGACAAGTCGCCGCGCGAAGTCATCAGCCTGCTCGGTGGCAGCATCCTGCATTGCCACGTGAAGAACCTGGTCTGGGTTAACGGGAAACACACCACCGTGCTGCTGGAGGATGGGATCATCGACTGGGCGGAAGTGCTCCGGGAACTGCATCGCTCCGGCTTCCAGGGGTATCTCAGCGATGAATACGAGAAGTACTGGAAGCCCGAGTTTCCGGGGCCAGAAGTGGGGATGCGGGCGAATGCGGCGTATCTGCGGCGGTGCGCCGAGAAGGCCAAAGTGCCCATGTCTCAGGAGGTCTGAACCGCCGCGACGCCCTCCGGGTGGGAACTCAACCAGTCCAGCGCGATGGCCAGGGCCGCGTAATCATCCACCGGCCGCGGAGGGACGCGCATGCCCGCCGGGATCAGGCGAGCGAAGCCCCGGGGGGGGGTATCGCGGAAATACAGAGCCCGCGCGGCCAGAGTCGTCCCGCGCTCGGTGACCACCTGAACGGGGACGCCCACGGGGCGCAGCATATCCAGAACGAGCCCCCGGCCCGTACTGTCACCCACGAGAAGCAGCGCCGGGGAATGTCTGGCAATCAGGCCGGTGACGTCAGCAGTGAGGCGCATGGTGGGGGAGACGCTCAGATCCAGGCAGGAACCGTCAAAGGCCACGACCGCCAGGCCGCACCTGGCTTTGCCCGGGTCAATCGCGAGGATGCACTGCCGCGGGGCGGTCACTCCCCGTTCACCTCCGCCACATCCAGGCGCACCAGCATGGGGTCATCCGTGCGCTGGGCGACCCGGGCCTCGGTCTCAACGACAACGTTCACTCTGGTGGGCGCCCCGATCTTGAGGATCTCGTCCAGGGCATCCAGCAACTCCTCAGCCGGGATTTCGAGGTAGTGACCGGTCTGCGGGATGGGGAGCATCCCCCGGTCAGCGGCGATATTGCGCACCTGCCGCGCGGTCTGCCACAATCCGCGGAACACGTGGCCGCGGGAGAGGCTGCCGTCGATGACCGTGGAGAAAACGGTCTCACCGGGTCGGAAGATCACCTTGTTGGGCGCGGTCCACAACTCGACTGTCATCGGCTCCGCCTGGCGGTCGAATGCACCGTCCCACGCTTTGACGATCACCACGTACGCGGGCTCGTCCGCCTGAGAGATTCGGCTGACCACTTCCTGCACGATGTCTGCTTCGGTGGTATGCGCCCGGCCCGGCGGCAATGGGAACACGACCTCGACCGACCTGCCCGAAGGCCCGGGCGCGATCCCGTGACTCGCGGCGGCCTGGCTGGCGTAGCTGATCAGTTCGCGGATGATCGCCTCGAGCTGCTCGGGCGCCCAGCGGCTTTCCACAATCCCCCGCACAAGCTCAGCTCCGGGTTCGTAAGCCACCTGCTGGTCCATGACCGCTTCGCGCTCGCGGCGGTAGCGCTCCACCGTCTCGCGGGCCTCGGCCAGCTGCGTGTCCAGCTCGACCAGATGCTCCTCGGCAAGCGCGATCTCCCGCCGTAACCCCTGTATCTTGTGGACCTCCGCCTGGCTGCTCATCAGTTCCTTGGAAACGCCGCCAAGTTCGGTGGATACGGCGTCGAGTTCGCGCCTGGTCTGGTCCAGGTCGGCGCGCACCGACGATAGGTCGCCCTGGGTGGTGCTGAGGCGCCTGCGCGCGTCTTCCAGTGCCTCCCGGGCGCCCTTGAGGGAAGCGCGGGCTGCGTCCAGGTTCTTCTTGGTTCCCGACAGGTTCCTACGGGTGGCCTGCAGACCCTGGCGCGCGGACTGCAAGGAAGCGCGCGTCCTGCTTAGGGCCGCCTGGCTCGCTCCCAGTGCGCCGCGTGTGGATGAAAGCTGCGCCGATGCTTCATCGCGTCTCGCCGTCGCGTCCTCCGCCTCCAGGCGGGCATCGCGGGCGTCCTTCTCGGCACGTTCGATCTTGGCGCTGAGATTGGCATTGCGGACGCTGAGGGTTTCGGCCTGCTCGCGAAGCTGGCGGATTCGCAGGAGCGCGTCGCGGGCATCCTGGCTCACGGCCATGGCGAACCCGAGACCGGCAAGGGGCAAGGCAGCACCCACCGCAACCGCGACGACGCGCGCGGTCATCCTGGGCCGCAGGCCAAAAAGGGACTGGCGATTGCGGCCAAGGCGGTAACCGATGACGTCGCCCGCCCAGGCGATGAGGGCGCCCACGAGGGGCAGCACGATGAGGGCGATCAGCAGATTCGGCGACATTTGGGCAGTTCCGTCCGGGACTCCGAAGTCCCGCACTGGACAGCGGTGCGGCCAGTATAGACGGCAGGATACGCGGAAAGGCGGTCTACGGCAAGTCCAACGGAAAGCGGAGCTTGGCTACCGCGATGCATCGTACATGAGCCCCAGGCCCACCGACAGCACAACAGCATTGGGCAGCCAGGCTGCCACCAGCGGCGATATTGCCCCCTGTTCCCCGAATGCCCGCAAGACGTTGAACACGATGTAGTACACGAAAACAATGGCCAGCGAGATGCCGAACCCCACCCCGGTGCTGGTGCGCTGCGGCCTCATGCCCAATGGGAACCCGAGGATTGCGAAGCATATCGCGGCCCAGGGCACCGCGAAGCGCAGGTGCAGGTGCTGGATGAATGTCAGCCGCAAATTGCGATTGTCGGCAGGCGCGTTCTCGGGGTCCGCGAGGCGCTTGATCTCCGCCTGCAACTGGTGCAGCGTATACTCCTCAGGCTTTCGCTTGCCGCCGGCGCGGATCTCCTCCGGGCCCTTGCCGATGGGCGCACGGGCGGTCTCGCTCACGACTTCCGCGTACCCTTTCTCGGTCATCCACCGGTGCTGGGCATTGCGCATAACCCATTGTCTGCCGTCCCAGTGCGCCGATTCCGCGAAATACAGGTCCGGCGCGCGCTTGCCCTTGAACTCGATGATGGTGACATTCGACATGCGGCCCTCACGGACGCTGAGGCGGTCGGCATAGACGAGCAGCTTGGCCTCGCCGCGGTCGGGGACCCGCAGCACCATGGGCTCATTGATGTCCCGGGTTGTCAGCACGTACTCGCGCAACATGGCGGATGCTTTCGCGCTGGAGACCGGACCGATGGCCTCGTTGAAGAGGAATGCCAGGATCGTGATGCACATCCCGGCGAGGACAACAGGGGTGGCAAGGCGCCAGATGCTCACGCCGCCCGCGCGCATGGCAACGATCTCGCCGTGGCTCGAAAGCTCGCCCGAACCCATGAGTGCGGCGAAGACGGTGCCCATGGGCAGGGTCAATGCGATGACTGAGGGGATCTGTAGGAGGAAGACCTGCAGCACCAGAGTGAGCGGAAACCCGTCGCGCACCACGAGGCGCGCGGCGTCAAACACCGGGCCGACGCCCAGGAGAATGGCCACGAAAGCGGCCACTCCCACCAGGAAGGGGCCTGCAAACTGTGTTCCGATGTAGCGGTCGATGATCTTCATGGGTTGCAGGCTGTGTGCGCCGGATGCGCCGTCGTTCACATACGGAAGCGATCCCCCAGGTAGTACTTCCGTGCGATGGGGTCGTGGGGCAGGTCAGCCGCGGAGCCCTGGGTGCGAATCAGCCCATCCGATATGATGTAAGCCCGGTCCGTAATGCCCAGGGTCTCGCGCACATTGTGGTCGGTGATCAGGATGCCCGTGTCCTCGTCCTTCAGGCCGCGCACAATGTTTTGGATGTCCTCAATAGCGATGGGGTCAACGCCGGTGAAAGGCTCGTCCAGCAGAATGTAGGACGGGTTCGTGCACAGCGTCCGGGCGATCTCCACGCGACGCTGCTCGCCCCCGGACAACACCATCCCCTTGGAGTTCGCAAGAGCCGACAGGCCCAGTTTCTCCAGGAGCGTGTCGGCGCGGTCGAACTGCTCGGCTCGGGGCAGGCCCTGAAGCTCAAGGATCAACAGCAGATTCTCGCGCACGGTGAGCTTGCGGAAGACCGAGGGCTCCTGGGCAAGGTAGCCAATGCCCTTGCGGCAGCGGGAGTGCATAGGCAGGCCGTTTAGGTCCTCCCCCTCAAGCAGAACCCGGCCAGAGTCCGCCTGGACCAGCCCAAGCGTCATGTAGAAGCTGGTGGTCTTCCCGGCTCCGTTTGGCCCCAGCAGGCCAACGATCTCGCCGCGGTTCACGGTGAAGCTGACGCCGCGGACGACTTCGCGCCCGCGATAGCTCTTCTTCAGGTCGATGGCTTCCAGCGGCATGAGGTAGCAGGTTCCCGGGAAAGAGTAGATGACAACGGCGGACAGGCAGGATTGCCTGTCCCACTGAAGGCGGCTACGGTGCGATCATCGCGCAGCTACTGCTGAGGCGCGGTCACAGTCGCCGGTATCTCAACTTCCATGTGCACCGGGCCCTCGACGGTCACGTCGAAGGTGTTCATATCGATGATGATGGTCTGGCCCGTGAGCTTCGCGGGCTGGCTGTTGGGCGGCTGCGGGATGGTGCTCATAACCGCCTCGGCGCCGCCGGTGAGCTTCACGATCCGCGAATCGCCCAGGAACTGCGCGTCGCCCTTGCAGTCCGCGGTGATGATGCGCTGCCTGCCCTCGGCGTTCTTGGCTTCAGTGATGTCGAAGTGCACCGGGCCGGAGGCCGTGACGCGCACAATCTGGTTGCCATCCGCGCTGAACTTGCCGCTGATGCGCTCGGAAGTCATGACCGACTTGTCTTCGCCCTTGATCTCAACCCTGCAGCCGCCGGAGAACTCAATCTCTCCGGTCTTCCAGTTGTACGTCGCCTTGCGGTTCGCTGTGATGATCGCCTGCTGGGTCTGCTTCTCGGCGGCCAGGGCCAGGCCGCAGGAGATGAGCAGAAGCCCCGTAACAATCGCCGTCATGATGCGGTGTGAGCGTTTCATATGTGTCTCCTTCGTGTCAGGCGGAACTGCCTTACCTGGGCACACGGGCCTGTGCTCTCACCTTGCCCAGGAACGTGGCGGTTCCGCTCTTCGCGTCGATGATGAGTTTCGGGGCGGACGCCGTGACGCCCTTGCCCTTTAGTGTGACGCCGCCGGACAGCTCCCAGTTCTTGCCGTCATTCGTTGCTTTCGCCCGAGGAGCCGTGGCGGTGAGGTCCTCGTGGGTCACTTTCACGCCGCCGCTGAGGTCCAGACGGCCCTCCTTGCGGCGGAGTACGGCCT
>JAGPGE010000006.1 GCA_018056145.1 Armatimonadota bacterium | reverse complement strand
GCTGACGGCACTCCTTCTGGGGTGGCCAGTGCCGCTTCTCGCCCTGCAGATCCTGTGGGTCAACCTGGTGACCGACGGCCTTCCCGCGCTTGCGCTGGGCTTCGAACCCGGAGCGCAGGACATCATGAAGCGCAAGCCCCGGAACCCGCGCCAGGGGCTGATCACACGAGATCTGCTCCGCGACATCCTGTTCAACGGGGTCTTCATGGCAGTGGGGGTACTCGTTGTGATGCGAATGGGAGCGGACCTGGAGCATGAGCGGACCATCGCATTCACCGCCCTCGCCCTGACGCAGATCGCGAACTGCATGGCCTGCCGCTCCGAACGGCAGCTCATCGCGCGAATCGGCTTCTTCTCGAACCCGCACCTGATCGTCGCGGGCGCAATCAGCATCATCGCCCAGTTGGTGATTGTGTACGTGCCCTTCCTGGGCGAGATGTTCAAGACGGTCCCGCTGTCGTCCACCGAACTGGGGTTGTGTTTCGGAGTGGCCTTGCTGGTGTTTGTCTTCGCCGAACTGCAGAAGCTCGTGTACAGCGCCCTGCGGCGGCGGTCTGAAGGCGAGGCGGTCAGCGGCTGATCAAGAAGTCACGGCGAACCGCGGTGGGCTGAATCCTCTCCGCAGATAACTGATCTTCCCCCGCGGGCGGTTGGGAACCGTCACGGGTCCCGTGCTCCGGACGGCGAGCACACCCGTGAACTGACCTGGTACACGTAACCAGGAGACGCACCCGACGCAAGGGACACGACCACCCCACGCGGCTCGCCCGTTCACACAAGTCAGGAACGGCGCTCTACTGGCCCTCCTGCACCTTCGCCACCAGGAAATCGGCAATGATGCGAGCCATGAGCGCGTGCCCGTCCGGGTTCGGATGGGCCATGTCGCCCATGTAGGCCAGGTACCCCTCGCGCCCGGTGGCCTTGAGCGCTGCCGCGAGATCCAGGCATTCGATGCCCCGCGCAGCCGCGACGTCCCGCACAGCCTGGGCGAAATCATCCATCATCGTGAAGCGCGGCCCCGCGCCGGGGATGGTGGTCAGCGGCAGGATCGCCGTCTTTCCGCCGGTGTATGTGCAGATACGCCGGTAGTAGTCTTCCAGTGAATCCGCGAACTGCGCCGCCGAGAACTGGCCGCTCTTGTCGTTGTACCCGTAAAGGGTGGTTACAAGGTCAGGCCCCGGTCCCAGGAAGTCGCGGTTGACCCAAGAGCGTGCATCAGTGAGCCTTGCCCCACCGACCGCTCGGCTGATCGCCACGATCTCGTCATACCCCAGACGCTCCCGGAGCATCGCCTGGAGCAGCGTGGCATAGCGCTGGTTGTCCTTGTCCGGCAGGCCTGTCCCCGCAGTAATGGAGTCGCCCATGCAGAGGATGAAGACGGGCTGTTTCGCGCGCAGTTTGGCGATCACCCCCGCAAGGGGAGCCGAAGCAGGCGGCGGCTCGTGCTCCGGCAGTGATTCCTCGATGCGCAGTTCATCCACCCAGTACGTGTGCGGCGGGATCGGTGCGTTGTTGTGGGCGATGGTCCAGCGCGTCCCCAGCCGAACCCAGTTGATCCCGCTTGGCGGCAAGGACCCCGGCGCGCCGATGGGGCTGAAGGCGCCCTCGGGTATCCACTGGTCCCACGGGACCTCATACTTGCGCCATTCGGTCCGGGCCAGTGGGAAGAAGTAGCAGTAGCGATACGACCCGTTCGAGCCATCGCCAAAGAGCGCGATGCAGCCCCACTGGTCGGAACCGTCGCCCTTAGCCCAGAAGCTCACGCCGTCGCACTGGTCAAATTCCGCGGGTGGATAGCCGGAGATGATCTTGCCGGAGACCTGGCCGGGCATGGTCACCTTGATCGACGCCGCACCCTCGTGGGCCTCGTCCGACTTCTCGAACACCGCTCCGCCGGCCGCCTGCCAGCCCGTGGTGTCCTCGAAGCTGGTCAGCAGCGTCTGAGCGGTGCAGGATGCCAGCAGGCCTGCCAGCAGGGCCGGAACGAGCAGAATCGAGCGCATAGCTAACCTCCAGGTGTGCTCGTACATGTCGCGCAGTATTCATCGGGCCGAGGGGAAGACCCTTCCCTCCATCACCTACCCCTCGCCGAAAGCCTCCAGCGCCTCGATAAGCTGGCGCTTCACTGCATCTGCATCGTGTCCGTCGGGGGCGCGGCGCTGGTTCAGCTTCACGCTGGCTTCCAGGGATTTCAGCAACTCGGTGGCGTGAGTCACCGCAGCCGTCTGCTTGCTGTCGCTCGTCGCCTGGTCCACTGCACGCTGAAGCGCGTTGTACAGGTAGAAGTCCTCCGCGCCCTCGCGACAGCGGGCGAAATGTATGGTCGGGTAGATCCGCTCGCGGCCGTAGCAGATCATGGCGGTATCCGGCTCTCGGCCATCCAGGTCGAAGAACTGGTAACCGTGCAGCACGTTGAGATGCCACTGCCAGCGGGCCCTCACTCCCTTGCGGAACTCGCTCCACTGGTACAGGCCGAAGGAGTAGCGATCCCGCCCCTGGTTGTAAATGTGGATGTCCTTCCCGAGCTTTTGGGCCTCCGCCATCACCGACGGATCGTGGTTGTTCAAATTGCTGACGTCGAGGTGCTCGAAGAAACGTTGGTGCCAATAGAGCATATCGCTGGGATCGTCCGGCCGCGTGTTGAAATGAACGCTGTAGGCGCCGCTGGTCCGCAAGGTCTCGGGGAAGGCCGCGCTCACTTTCTCCAGCATCTTCATGAACTCCAGCTCATTCTCAGCCTGCTCGCGGACCCGGGTCTCGTCGCACATGGAGTAGAAGATAGTGGGCCAGTCATTGTCCCGCGCGTGCTGATCCACCACCTGCCAAGCGCGCATGAGCGCCTCTTCATAGGGCAATCCACTGTCCTGCTCCACCTTCTGGCCGGTGGCGCCTTTGACGTACCGGTCATGCAGGTTCCGGAAGCGCAGGCCGCCGTAGCCGTTGACGCCTTTCGTGAAGCCGTGGTCGGCAAGCTGCGCGAAGAAGTCATCCGCGGCGTTCAGGTTGACGGTTGGCCTGCCGTTGTGCCAGCCGGTGAGGATGATATCCGGGCCGCCCGAGACCGCGTTCATACCATAGTCCGACAGGAGAACCAGCGTCTCATCCAGCACTGCCGGGCGCTGCTTCGCAGGGATGAGATCGGGAGGTTCGAGGCCAAAGAACCCCATCAGATAGTCGGTGTCGCGGGAGAGCGCGACCGGGCTCACCCGCAGCGACAGCGGCACCCGGAGCAGCAGTTCGCCTTCGGGGTCCGTGAGGCTCAGCGCAGCCGAATACTCGCCTGCCTGCGCATCAGCAGGCACCCGCGCGGTCACGATGAACTCCCGCGTGATGCCTTCGGAGAGCTTCGCGACTGTCGTCTCCCGCAGCGTGTGGGGCTCGATGTGATAGGCGATGTCGCCGAAACCACGACTGGTGTTGTACCAGACCATCCGCAGGTCCGCGTCCAAGTTCGCGGGGCCAGTGAACCCGTCGAGTGAGACGCTGCACTCTCCGAGGTCTCGCAGCGGCCTGACCGCAAGGCAGAAGGGTTCATACTCGCCCCTGGCCGCCAACCGGCTGATGCCCAAGTCCGCGGGAGCGCTCAACTCGCCCTGCGGCACGCTTCCCGGCCTGATCTGGGTCTCAATGCCCACCGGCCAAGCCACCAGTCCCTTCGCTACCCAGTCCGCCGGAGCGGCATAGTCAGGCGCGGGCGGATCAAGAAGGGCGGCCTTGCGGCGGAACTCCGTGGCCACCGCGCTGAACTGCGCGTCGATCCAGCCCAGCGCCTTCTCGTCATCCACCTGTGCGAGGGCAATCGCGGCGATCTTGCTGCCGAAGGTGATGTCGGATTCGAAGCGCAGACTCAGACCACTCCCGGCCACATCCGCCTCGAACACTCCCTGTTGCGCAAGTTCGCCCGCCATGTAGGTGTCCCAAATGTCCGCACCGACTGGTCCCACGAACTCGAAGCGGTACAGAGGGTGTGCGGATCCGTCCGGGCGGTTCTGGGTCCACGCCAGGCGGTCATTTGCGTATACGGCGCGATTGGTGTGCTTCGCCTGCTCGCCGCCCCAGTAGCCGGAGTTCTCATAGACGAGCGTCACTCGGTACCTGCCAGGCGGCACGTCGACCTGGAACCGGTACCCGCCCGCCTCACAGAAGTCCTGGATCAAGCTGGTGCCGAAGGTTGTGTCGCGCGCCGCTCCGGGCCAGGGGTTCCCGCCCTGGGGGCCCCAGCCGAACCCGCGCTCCTTGGTGTATACAGTGTCATTCGCCACTGGCGTCCAGCCCAGCATCACCGGCTGATTCGGAGGCCCGAAGTCAAAGGCCCAGACGTTTGTGGGCCGGTCCTGCTGCACGAAGCGCAGATTGTCTATGAGCACACGGCCCGCGACGCCTTTGGCTCCGAAACCGAAGTCAAGCCGCACGATGGAGTCCGTGTCGATATTGCGCGCGATGTCATTGTTCCTGCTGCCCGCTTCGCCCCGGAACAGCCCGTTGACGGGGATCACCCACTCCGACTTGCCCGGGGGAAAGGTGGTGTTGGAGTTGTGCCGGTTCCAGTAGCTGCGGTTCTTGTCTTCCCAGGCCTTGTCGGCCACCAGAAGATAGCCGGGCATCGGGGCATCGCCCGGATTGGTCACGTCGAGAACCAGCGCATCGTATGGCGACCAGTCGGCGGGCACCCGGTTCCAGTACAGATAGCCTGGGCTGTACTCGGCCGCGGGGTCGAAGGTGACTTCCATCGCGCGCTGCCCCTGGGTTGCCCCTTCGGTAACGAGAGCCGCTTTCCCCGCCACAATCTGCCAGTTCGAGAGGGCATCGTCGGTCTCGAAGTCCTCGACGACCGTGACTTCGTCGGCCAGAATCCCACCCACGAGCAAGAATATCGAGAGGACAATGAGGCAGCGGATCATGCGGGACGCCTCCTTATGAGGTTTTCACGGGTCTCTTTGGGGAGAAGTTCGCCGCCGGAGCACAGGCCCCTTCGCGTCACACAAAGGGGGCCTTGCTCTCAATGGCGAACCTGCGCCGCAGATACCTGCCGCCCGTTCTCGCTCTCCCAATCCAGCGCGAGGAATGCCTGAACCGCCATGCGCGTCCGTGGCCATGCCCTGATTCTGGGCGCCATCCTGGTCCCGCTCAACTGCGTCTGGCTCGCTCAGATGGAGATGGCGACCCAGTATAACCCCGGGATCGGCGGCGGCCCCTTCCCCACCACCTTCTCCCTGTTCTCCAATGTCGTCCTGCTGCTCGTGGTGCTGGGCCTGCTCAACGCATCCCTGGGGCGCGTCGCGCCGCGCTGGAAGCTGAACTCCGCCGAACTGCTGGTCATCTACACCATGCTCTGCATCGCGTCGGCGGTGGACGCCATCGACATGATCGACGTGCTTGTGCCGATGGTCACCCACGTGTACCGGTACGATGACCCTTCGTCCGGGCGGCCTTACGCCGACGAGATCATGCCGTACATCCCCACTTGGTTCAGCGTCACCGACACCGATGCCCTGAAGTACTGGCACGAGGGCGCACCCCACAACTTCTGGCGGCGCGAGACACTCCTCGCATGGCTCACCCCGCTCTCCGTTTGGGGGACCATCCTGCTGTTGATGCTCTGGGTGATGCTGTGCATGGCGGCTCTCCTGCGCACACGGTGGATCAATCAGGAGCGCCTCAGTTACCCGATCACCCTCATCCCCGTGCAGATCGCCCAGGGCGGCCACGGCATGTTCTCCGGCTCACTGTTCTGGCTGGGCGTGTGGATCTCCGTGTTCATCAGCCTGATCAACGGGCTGCACATGATCTGGCCGGCGGTTCCCACGATCTGGGTGAAGTTGCGTGATCTCGCGCCCTACTTCAGCGGCCGCCCGTGGAACGCAGTGGGCTGGACGCCAATCTCCTTCTACCCCTTCGCCATCGGTCTGGGCTATCTTCTGCCGCCCGACCTGCTGTTCTCCACCTGGTTCTTCTTCTGGCTCTTCAAGGCGGAGCGGATCATGGCTTCGGCCACCGGTTGGCTGGGGTATGACTCCCTTGCACCGTACATCAATGAACAGTGTTTCGGCGCTTACATGTACGTGGCGGTGTTCGGGCGGTGGCTGGCGAGACGGTACATCGCGGAATCCGTCGTCCGGGTGTTCGCGCCGACTTCGGAGGGCGAGACTACCCGCGAAGTCTTCCACCGCCGCCTGGCCATTTCGGGCGCGATTCTCGGAATCATCGCCCTCGCGGGGTTCTTCGTGCATGCCGGTATGTCCATCTGGATCGCAGCGATTGCTTGGACCATCTACTGGCTGATCTCGCTGTCCGTCACCCGCATGCGTGCCGAACTGGGCCCACCTGCCCACGACCTGCACGCAGGCGGGCCTGATCACATGCTGCCAATCATGCTCGGGACGCGGTCCCTGGGCACGCAGAACCTGAACCTGATCACCTGGTTCTACTGGTTCAACCGCGCATACCGCAGTCACCCCATGCCCCACATGCTCGAGGGCTTCTGCATGGCGCGGCGTCAGGGCTTCAGCGAGCGGCCAATGGTCTCCGCGGTGGCGATAGGTGGGATACTCGGGGTCATCAGCACCTTCATCGCCCTGGTAAACTTCGGGTACCACAAGGGCGCGGAAGCGAAGATGGCGGGACACGTCACCTGGTTCGGTTTCGAGGCCTTCAACCGCCTGCGAGGGTGGCTCAACAACCCCGCCGGCCCCAATTTCGGCTCGGTTGGCGGCGCGGGAGCGGGGCTGCTCTTCGCTGCGGCACTGCACCGCATGACGGTACAGTACATCTGGTGGCCCCTGCATCCGCTGGGGTTCGCGATTGCGGGGAGCTACTCCATGTCGGTCTCCTGGTGCCCGATGCTGCTGGCGTGGACCGCCAAGACTGGGATCCTGCATTACGGCGGCCAGCGCGGCTACATGCGGTTCGTCCCGTTCTTCGTGGGGTTGTTGCTGGGTGACTACTGCAGCGGGACCATCTGGCCGCTGATCGGATGGCTGACAGGCAGGAGTCTGTACAGTTTCCAGCAGTGAATGGCCAAGAAAGGCGGCAGGCGACATCGCATGGGCCGACTGTCCCGGTCGGCGAGAGGCCAACGGCCGGCGCGGTACGAGCCCCCGCCCTGCAGACGGCTGACTGCGACGGCGTCCGGCTCACGGCTTCGGGGTGATCTCGATGGTCACCTCTCCCAATCCGATCTCCGAATGGAAGATCTCCGGCGCTACCGGCGTCTTGCAGGTGGTGGCCACGTAGAACGCGCGCCACTTGTTGTTCCCCAGATACTCCAGTTCGCCGGTGCCTCTGATGGTCTCGATGCCCAGGAAGTAGCAGTTTGGGTAGTCCGGATCGTCACTGCCCGCAAGTTTCACCGGCCCACCATCACCCCACATCCACTTCATCCCGTCCCGCGAAAACTGGAAAGTGGGCACAGTGCGCCCGTCATCCGTTCCGGTGAAAGTGATGCGCAGGAACAGCGGCCCGCCGGGCGCCTGCCTGAGGTACCCCGTCTGGTTTCCGAGTTGAGCGAACCACACGCCCCGCTCGCGCTGCTGCCAGTCGAAGGTGGTCGGGTCCGCTGACCGCATGCGGCAGTAGCCCAGCCACTGCCCCGCCACGTTCGCCGCCACGTACATCCACCACGGCTTTCCGTCGGCGTCCCAGGGGACGTAGATGACTTCCTGGTGGTGCAGGTTGGTGCGGGTGGGATCGTCCAGCCCCACGATGACCCCGCGTTCCTCCGACCACCGCTGCCAGTTGAGGGCATCCGTACTTGTGTGCAGCTGGATTCGGTCGCACTGGGTCTCGGCGCGTTGGCCGGGGATATCAATGGGCTGGCCGGGATCGACTTCGACCTGGGTGAACATGTAATAGGTGTCGCCGACCTTGATCACCTCGGGCTCCAGGTAGTTATTGGCGAACCACGTGTCGCTCTTGCCCTCTTCGCCGCCCTGCCAGAACTCGGGCCGGTCGTGGGGCATCTTCCAGGTACCCGGCGCGCCGGTGGTCGAAATGTGCTGCAATGTGTGGTCCCCGTCTCCGCCACCCGGCCCGCGCCTAAGCCAGCGACCACCCGAGAACAGGCGCAGCACCTCACCATCGCGGATGAGATGGGCGCTGTAGTCATAGGCGGGCTGGTCGCCGGCAAGCGGGCGATCGACCGCGGCCTTCGCGCCGAAGAAGGTGCTCTCTACGTTCACACTCGCGATGCTCTCGAAATCCGGGAAGGAGACCTGTGCGGTACCGCATCCGGCTCCGAAACAGAAGGCGATCAGGAAAAGACCGGTCATATACAGAGCACTCCGACCCATGGACATATCCACGCTCCTACTGCGCAAGGGACTGCGATTGTTCCTGCCGTGGAGAAGATTCTCCTCGGGCGGACCCCAGTCCTGCATCTTCGCCCTGCAGGTCTGGAGCCGCAATGGGTGGAATAGCATGCCTTGGACCATGCTTGTGGACTCACAACATCTCTTGCCGCGACGAGTGCGGAGATCGGCAGGCTGGTGCGATGTGGCCGACCCTCATTCTCCTCCCACTGGTGCTCGCGATGCGCGCGACCGCAGATGGACCCCGGGATGCCCTTGGCGACCCGCTCCCGACCGGTGCGATCCAGCGGCTGGGCACGCTGCGCATGCGAATCGGCGGCGTGGGTGGAATGGCATACCTGCCAGACGGCCGGGGCATTGTGCTCACAGGTGGGAATGTGGAGATCTGGGACCTGACCCAGGGCCTCCGGGAGTCTTCCACGCGGCTCTCGGACGCTCAACTGGTCAGTGTGCAGTTGCGCGGCGATGGCAAGGTGCTGCTCATCGGGGACGCTGACGGAACCGTGCGCGAATGGGACCCGGCAGAACTCAGAGAGACCCGCTCGTGGCAGACCGGCCAGCGGCAACTGCGGACGGCCTGCTATTCGCCCGATGCCACTCGGGTGCTCACGGCCGCCAATGAGCCCCAGGGCATCAAGGAATGGGACCTGGCGTCCGGGCGCGAACTGATCTCGATCGGCAGTGAACTGACTGTTGTGCGCGCCGGAGCCATATACGGTGCCGAAGGCAAGACGGCGATCATCGGGGGCGGCTATCAGCACAACCTGGAGCATTGGGACCTGTCCACCGGGAAGCTCATCCGTAAGTGGTGCAGCATATACGAGGCCAAGCACATGGCCCTCGCGCCCGATGGCAAGTCGATGACGGTGGGCGTCGAGGACCGGGCAATGGAGTGGTCGCTGGAGACATACGAGGTCCTGCGCAACTACAAGCATTGCCCGGGCGAGGCAGCGCGGATCTTCCAGGTGGCGTACCTGCCGGCCACGGATGAAGTGCTCTGCGGCGGACGCGACGGCTCTATCCACCGCTGGAGCCGCAAGACCGGCGAACTGGTGTTCACCTGGCGGCCTCACCAGAGCGTGGTGGCCCCCTTTGCGGTATCGCCGGATGGCCAATGGGTCTTCAGTTACGGCACATCGCGCCTGGCAGAGACGAACATCGCTAACGGTCAACCGCGCCTCAACTGGGACAGGCACACGGGCAGCCTGGAGTCGGTCGCGTTCCTGCCCTCCGGCGGGCAGGCGCTCACGGGTTCCAGCGATGAGACCGTGCGCCTGTGGGATCTGACCACGGGCAAGACGGTACACGTGCTCCAAGGCGCCAACCTGGGCGCGTACGCGGTGGCAGTCTCACCTGATGGATTTCGAGGAGCCGCAGGCTGCAAGGACGGGGTCGTGCGTGAGTGGGACCTTGCGAGCGGCGCCCTGCTGCGGGAGCTTGCCGGACATCTCGGCCACGTGCGCGCGGTCCGCTATGACCCGGCAGGCCAACTGATTTACACCTGCGCCGACGATGGCTCCATCCGCATCTGGGATGCCGGCGGTGGCGCGGCAGAGCGCGTGCTCACCGGGCACCGGGGAGGCGTTCTCGCGCTGGATGTCTCGGGTGATGGCAAGCGGCTCCTGACTTGCGGACGTGACGGGACCGTGCGGCTATGGGACGCGGACTATGGCACAGAACGGCAGATGATCGACATCGCCTCAGGCTGGCTCTCAGCGGTGTCCTTTGCGCCCGGCGATGAGTACGCGCTGGTGGCGGGACGCGACGGCCGAGTCCGCAAGCTGCGCCTGTCAGATGGTGCGTGCGTTCTGGATGTTCCTCGCAAGACCTCGGTCAGCGCGCTGGCCTGCTCCGCCGACGGAGCGCGCGTGTATGCGGCCGGTGGAGATGGACGTGTTGTGGTCTTCGATGCCGACAGCGGAAGCGAGTTGGCGACGCACGCGCACGGCTCGCCCATCAGCGCCGTCGCCCTGAGCAACGACGCTCAGCGCCTGATCACCGCCGCAAACGATGCGACCGCGCTCGTGTGGCAAACCACGCCCGGCGAGGCTCATCCGGAGTACCGGGGGACACAGACTGTAGCCCTCCCGGCTCCGGTCGCATTCCCCACCTACGCCGACCATGAGAGCTTTGGCTGCGAAGCCAACCCGACTGGAGATCCCATCGGCGGCGGCGATGGATACCGCGACATCAAGACGAGCGGGGACTTCACAGCGCGCACCCGGGAGGAGCTGCTGGCGGCCCTCAAGCAGGCGCAGGCCGGACAGGTGGTCTTCATCCCCGACGGCGTCGAGATTGACATGACCGGGCAGTCCGGAATCAGCCTTCCGGCGGGGATCACGCTGGCCGGGACGCGGGGGTTGAACGGTTCTCCCGGCGCCCGCATCTTTACCGCCCTGCGAACCACAAACCCGCTGTTCCGGACAAGCGGCGACCACACGCGGATCACGGGGCTGCGCATCGAAGGTCCCTATGCGGGCGCTGAGCTGATCGCCCAGTTCTCCCAGGGCCTGAGCATCACCCATCACAACTGCGAGGTGGACAACTGCGAGGTCTACAACTGGAACTGCGTGGGGATCGGGGGCGGGGGCGGTGGCGACGTGCGCATCCACCACAACAGTATCCACCATTGCCAGCTATCGGGGTACGGCTACGGCGTCGCAACCGGGCGAGCCAACTGCTTCATCGTCGCGAATCGGTTCGACTGGTGCAGGCATGACATCGCTTCCAGCGGCTCCCCGGGCGACTGTTACGAAGCGGCCTGGAACTGGGTCGGCGAGAACGCCACCAGCCACCGGTTCGACATGCACGGGGGGAGCGACCGCGGCGACGGGACAAACGTCGCGGGAGACTGGATGCACATTCACCACAACACCTTCCTGGACAGCAAACGGCGCGCGGTGGTGATCCGTGGTGTCCCCAGCCAGGGCGCGAACATTCACCACAACTGGTTCGCCCAGCTCGGGCCCGCGGACACGGTCATCAGTGGCGGGAACACCACTGTCCGGCAGAATGTCTGCGGACCGGAGAGGAAACTGGTTGAGTAGGCGCCTTTTCGGGTGATTGCCGAGTTCGCAGGTCTTGCGGGAGGGTGATCAGGTCGCGATGGGCCCCTTGGAAACCCTGATGAAATCCGTGATTCTGGGTGTCTTCGCGGTTGTAGGGCTTCGGTACGTGTTGGTGAACGCGCTCAGAATCGCGCACATGCGCAGGATCGAGCGCACCGGCACCCAGACCATCGCCCATGTTACCCGGGGATGGGAGACCCGATTGAGCCGCAGGCAACTCGTCTACTGGCTTGAAGTGCGGTTTGACCTGCCGGACGGGCGAGTGGTGGAGGCTGACCGCCAGGTCACTGAGTTGTTCCGACGCCGCAATCCAGATGGCTCGCAGGTTGCGGTCAGGTATCTGCACGCCGACCCCACCGAGTTCGTGTTCGTTGACGACATGCGGCTAATCGAGTCGCATCGCGTGCACATGGTGGTCGGGATGGTCATGACTGCGATGGCCGGTCTGGGGTTCCTGTTCATAAGGCGCTGAGCCGCCACGCAAGCCGGCTCGCCCGGCCTGCACTGGAGGTGTCACACGTGTCACGGCTTCGCATCGGCACGTGCAGCTGGAAGTTCCCCTCCTGGGAAGGCCTGGTCTACTCTGCCCCGAAGGGCATCAACTACCTGCATGAGTACGCCCGGAAATACGACACGGTGGAAGTGGACCAGTGGTTCTGGTCGCTCTTTGAGGGCAGCGCGCCCAGGTTGCCCAGTGCCTCGGACGTGGCCGAGTACAGGGCATCGGTTCCCGATGACTTCCGCTTCACGGTGAAGGTCCCCAACAGTGTTACCCTAACCCATTACTACACGAAGTCGAAGTCGGACCCGCTGGTGGCGAACCCCTATTTCCTCTCGCCGGAGCTTTTCGGCCAGTTCCTCAACTTGCTCGGTCCGATGCGGGGCAAACTCGGCCCCCTGATGTTCCAGTTCGAGTACATCAACAAGAAGAAGATGAGCGGGCAGGCCGAGTTCCTGAAGCGATTCGGCGCATTCGTGGACGCGTTGCCGGAGGGCCCGGAGTATGCGCTGGAGACGCGCAACTCCAACTGGATCAATGCAGAGCTGTTCGAGTTCATGGCGGAGCGGAAGCTGGTGCCGGTGCTCCTGGAGGGCTACTGGATGCCCCCTGTTGCCCAGGTGTTCCGGGACTGGCGGGAACCGCTCCTGTGCTCTCGCGCGGTAGTGATTCGCCTGCACGGCCCGGACCGCGAGGGCATGGAGAAAGAGACCGGCAAATACTGGGGCACGCTCGTCTCGCCCCGAGAGGCGGAGTTGGTGAGCGTCGCCGAAATGACCCGGGAGCTGGTGGACGCTGGGGTCGAAGTCACGATTAACGTGAACAACCACTTCGAGGGCTCAGCGCCGCTGACCATCCGGCGACTGCGGGAGTTGCTTGCCGACCGCCTGCAGGACCTGCCAGCAGCCTGATCCGGGCGAGCACCCCGGACACAGCCACAGACCCTGGCAACGAGTCCCCTATATCTGGTAGTCGCCGACGAGTTCCCCGTTCAGTTCCCTCTGCCTGCGCACCAGGTCGGCGATGCTTACCCCATCAAGGACGCGATCCATGGCATTCTGCAGATCGAGCCAGACTTCGCGCATGGCGCACGTATTGAGCCCCCAGCATCCCGGGCAGTCCAGGTCTGACTGCGGGAGCGGGTCCTCGAGACAGTGGCCAGGCTGCAACTCGCCATCCAGTGCCCGGATAACCTGGCCCACAGTGATCTCCTCGGCAGGCCTGGCCAGGCGGCAGCCCCCACGAGGGCCCGACCGGCTGTCCACGAGTTTGGCCTGCTTCAGGTCACGCAGGACCTGCTCCAGGTACTTGCGAGGCAGGTTTTCGTTCTCTGCCAGCCAGGCAATAGTCGCGCTGGAGCCCTCTTCCGCGCGTTCCGCCAGCCGGTACATGGTTCGCAGACCGTAGCTGGCGCGTCTCGAGATGATGGCCATGCTGATCCTCCACCGGCACTGTTCGCCAAGACATGCTCACCGAGCAATGTCCCCGCATTCAGATAGGGATTATAGGCAGTGCCAACGACTGGAGCAAGTGCATGGCCTGCCTCCAGGGCGCTAAGGCAATGTCCAGAGTGTCACACCCGCCTGGTCCTGCACGAAAACTCGACTACCTGACAGCACTGGATGCCCGAACACCGGCGCCTCCGCCACCTTGTACTCGGTCAGCGGCGTGAATCCCTCGGGTTCCGCCCGGAAGGCGATGAGCTGGCCGCTGCTGGGCAGGCAGAAGATCGCGGTCCCGGCGGCAACCATGGGCCCGAAGCTGCCGCGGTCGCGCTGGGTCTCATCGGACCACATCGTCCGGCCGTCTTCCGCACTCAGGCAGAACAGGTTCCCCTTGTCTGATAGCCCGTACAGGAACCCGTCCTGTAGAACGGGGGTGCTGAACTGAACACCGATCTCGGAGTTCGTCCACAGTTGCGATGCGGCGAACGCGTCTCCCTGCTTCTCGACCCGGACCGCGGTGGTTCCGCGCGCGCGTCCCGAGTAGATCACTGTCTGCCCGTCAATGATCGGCGTAGCGGCGTTGTAGGCCATGCGCGCGGTCGCGAAGGGGATCTGCCACAGGAGCGCCCCGTCGGCAAGAGAGACGCCGACCACGCTCTTCTCAGTGAGGGTCACCACCTGCTTGACCCCGCCTGCGGTCATCAGCACGGGTGAGCCGTAGTCGGGACCTTCCGCGGCCCAGCGCCACTTCTCGTCACCGGTGGCGAGGTCGAATGCGATCAGGGCCCCATTCCGCGGACCGCCCAGGAAGGCAATGGCCAGCCCGTCGGCGATGAGCGGAGAGGCGGAGGCGAAGAACGCCGGGGTGACGCCGGGAAATGGGTCTTTCCGCCAGAGAAGCGCGCCGGTCTCCGCATCCAGGCAGGAGATGACCCCAACGATCCCGACAGTCACCACTCTTCCTTCCGCCACCGCAGGCGTCGCTCGGGGGCCTGGATGCTGCCTCGCGGCAGGTCCTCCGATTGCGGGGGCCGTCACTTTGTCCTGCCAGATCACGCTGCCATCCGCGGCATTCAGGCACGAGACCGTCTCCTGATCGTCTTCCCGCGAATAGACATACAGCTTGTCTCCAACCAGCGCCGGTGTGGCATCAGTGCCGCCGAGATGCACCCTCCATGACTGCGTCAGTGCCTGCGGCCAGGTCTCGGGAACGCTGAATCCCGCCGCCTTTCCGTCACGGTTCGTACCCCGCCACTGCGGCCAATCCTGGGCGAATGCCCCGACGACACAACTGCACAAGACACAAACGATCAGAACCATCTGCCACGTCATCATCCTGCGCATGAGTATCCTCCGCTTTTTCGGGTGTCCCACATTTGGTCTTTGAACACAGGTCCGCTTGCCGACCCGCCAGGCCCTGCATCAGCGCCACAACCGAGAACCCCAAATGGCGCCGCGAGGCCCAACCCATCAGCGGCTCTCAAGCAACCAGATCTCGCTGACAACCGCATTCGCTGTGCCCGCGGGGTTCTGGACGAACAGGGCGATCCTGCCGTGAGCAGTCAGTTCGAGAGGCACGTCCGCCGTGATCTCCGCCCATTTCTCCTGCTGATCCTTCCAGGCCGGCAGGCGGGTTGTCCCCACAATATCCGCTCGCCGTTCCCCCGGCGCGGAGGCCCAGACGGACTGGACCAGCCCGCCGGGCCGGTGGGACATGAAAGCAATGCGCCCGTCCGGCAGATAGAGCGGGTCACTGTTCTCGGCGAGCCCGGCGAAAACACTGATGAGCGCGAGCGCCAGACAAAGGACGATCCTCTGCATCATCGCCTCCAGGCAAGCACGAACCGGCTGGCAGCGCATCTTCCGTAGCCCTTCGTCGTCGGCAGCGCAAATGCCTTCCTTTCAGGTGGATGATAGGGTCACGCTGCTTTCTCTCCTTGGCGAATCTGGCCCACAGTCTATAATGAAAGTCGTCCGGTTCGTTCCACCTGCGCGAAGGCCCCACGGTAGATGACCCAGCACCCACTGCAGCAAGTCCCGGCGATCCTGCGGGAAAGATGGAACCGCCCCAGCGGCTATGGCGAAGTGCTTGCGCTTGCCGGACCACTGGTTCTCAGCACCGGCACGATGACGGTGCAGCAGTTCGTCAACCGCATGTTCCTGTCATGGTACTCCCAGGATGCGCTGGCCGCGTCCCTGCCCGCAGGCGCGCTGTCCTTCACCCTCCTGTGTTTTTTCATCGGCACCGCGTCTTACGCGAATACCTTCGTCGCCCAGTACCACGGCTCGAAGCAGCCGCGGCGCATCGCCGCTTCGGTCTGGCAGGCGATCTACCTGTCCGTCGGCGCGGGAGTGCTGGTGATCCCCTTCGCTTTCCTGTCCGGGCCTTTGTTCAACCTGGCGGGGCACGCAACCGAGCTTCGCGAACTGGAGAGCGTCTACTTCCGGATACTCGTCTTCGGCGGCGGCTTCGGCATCCTGTCATCGGCGGTGTCCTCGTTCTTCACGGGCCGCGGGCTGACACGCACCGTCATGTTGGTGAACGTGGCTGCGACGCTGGTGAACTGCGTGTTGGACTACGGCATGATTTTCGGCCGCCTGGGCATGCCGGAGATGGGCATAGCCGGCGCCGCGTGGGCTTCGGTGATCGCTTCCGCTATCGGCGCGGCGGCGTTCCTGTGGCTCTTCCTGTTCGGTGACCACGCCGCCGAGTTCGGAGTCTGGCAGGCGCGCGGTCTGGACCGCGACCTCATGGCGCGCCTGCTGCGGTTCGGTACGCCCAGTGGCCTGCATTTCATGCTGGACATCCTGGGCTGGTCGTTGTTCATCCTTCTGGTGGGACGGCTCGGGGTGACGGAACTCGGGGCGACGAACCTGGCATTTCAGGTGAACGGCATCGTCTTCATGCCCATGATCGGGTTCGCTGTGGCCACATCGACGCTTGTGGGCCAGCGGCTGGGTGAGAACCGGCCGCTTCTCGCGGCGAGGGCCACCTGGTCAGCATTTCAGCTTACTTTTGTCTACATGGCGTTCTTCTCAACCCTCTATGTGCTGGTTCCGCTGGTATTCCTGCTGCCCTTCGGCGCGAAGGCCGACCCACAGGAATTCGCACCTTTGCGCGACATGGCCGTGATCATGCTGCGCTTCGTGGCCCTGTACTCGCTCCTGGACGGGATCAACCTGATCTTCTCGGCGGCGCTAAAGGGTGCAGGGGACACTCTCTTCGTCATGGTCGTTTCGACCACTCTGAGCATGGGCCTGATGGTGGTTCCCACCTGGCTCATCTGCAGGGACGGCGACGGCAGCGTCTGGGCAGCCTGGACCGCTCTCACCACGTTCATCATGGTCCTGGCATTCTTCTTCCTGTGGCGGTTCCTGCAGGGCAAGTGGAAGACGATGCGCGTCACCGAATCCCCCCACGTGCCCCTGAACACCACCTATCCCCATGCGGAGACGCCGGTGGTGGACGCCGAGGTCCTGTAGGTTCTGTATGGCGAACGGCGTCGCGGGCAAGCCTGGGTCCCATCCGGAGGCGGTGACTGTACCCAATGCCCCGCGCCGCTCTCCTACAGATCACGCGCCGTCCAGCGAACGCAGCGGCCGATGAACCGGCCGTACTCGCGCCATTGACGGAACGCCGCGCCGGAACCGTGGTTCCAGATGGCGCCCATGGACAGTACCCGGCCCTTGCCAGCCGACCCCAGAGTGACGAAGGGCGTGCCGTCGTCGAACTGGGCGATGACTTGCGCGCCCGGTTTCGCCCGGAGAAGCTGGTGAGCGCCAAAGGGAGGGAAGACCGGGTCATAGCCTTCGAAGAAGACCAGTTCGGGTTTGAGCACCTCGACCTTCACCTCCCCCATCCTGTATGACCCGTCGGCCATCTCCACCGGCAGAATCTCCGCGATTGGCGTCTCACCATACCCGCCGGGCGCGTAACATTTGGCGCCGGCGATGGTCATGAGCCCGCCGCCGTCGAGAACGAAGTCGGAGATCGCCTGCAATTGGGCGGGGCTGAACGCCGCCGCGCCGATGCCGGTGTCGCCGATGATGATCGTCTCCCAGCGCGCGGCAATTCCTTCAGCGGTCGGGGGGAAGTCGGCGGCAAGGCTCTCGGGCGCCATGAACTCCACCGCGATCCCCGGGTAAGGCCGCAGCACACTGAAGGGGTGACGCCATTCGTCGCCTGATGCGCTCTCGATCATGAGCGCCCGAAAGCGGCCGATGGTGGCGTCCAGCGCGAGAGTGGCCCTGCGCGCACCGGAACGGACCTCGACCTTCACGCTGCCCTGCCCTGCCGGGGCTTTCGGTTCCGCGGTTGCAGTGATGCGAATACGGGCGGTTCCCGGGGCAGCCGGAGTGACCTCCGGTTCGGACAGAGCGAGACCGGCAAGTTCGCCCAGAGCCCGGACCTCGAAAACCGGCCGCGGGTCGAATCCGTCGGTCACATCCAGCGCGATCTCCGCGGTTGTGCCGGGCTTCAGGGCGAGAGCAGCCCCGCCCGTGATGTCCAGCGGCGGGGCGATCTCCAGCCGCACCGAGTTCCAGGAGACGCAGTCCTTCTCCCCCTGGCGGAATCTCGCGAGGACATGCAAGTTCGCCATGTCATTCTGCAGTTCGTACTGCATGATCGGCGGCGGCGCCTGGCACTCCAGCTCAACGACGCCCTGACCGCCGGGCTCAAGGCGCTCCGGGCAGGATAAGACACGCGCCGTCCAGTCGCCCCGGACCATACAGGAGGCGGAGATGCCTTCCATCGCCTGACCGGACTCATTGCGGAGGGTAAAGGCGACGGTGGTGGCGCGCTCGATGGGAACCCGGACGATGCTGGACGCTGGGATGAGGTTGATGTCTTGCGGCGCGGTGAGGCCCGTCTGTTCCCACTCGTACATGAGCCTGGGGGCCTGGGTGAGGATCCCGTTCCCCCACTGCGCGCGCCGGGCCGCGCCTATGAGCCCCGGCGCCTGCGCGGGGCTTGTGTTGAACACGTAGGCGTCATGTCCAATGGCGGCGAACATCGGGTCGCCGGACAGGCGCGTGGCGTACCCGGCCATCTCGCCCAGTGTGAAGGGCACCCGGGAACCCTTCTCATGGAGCGGGCACTGCTCATAAAGATACTTGTGGCCTGGCCGCCAGAGTTCGCACAGAATCCACCGCGCAGCGTTCACGTAATCCTCTTCGGCGCGCTTTTCGCCAGTGATATCCGCGAACAGCCGCAGGCCGCGCAGGAGGGTGTATGCGAACACGCAACCGCCGCGGTACGGCACTTCGTGGCCAACCTGGGCGTCCCACGCGCCGCGTTCGGGGACCTGTGCGCGCCGGGCGTAATCCACGATTCTGCGGGCAGTCTGCAGGTACTCCGGCTTCCACGTCTCGCGGTACAGCAGGCAGAGGGTTGTGAGTGGCCAGCCTGCCGGACGCTGAATGTGCAGGTTGTATGGTGGCCCACTCGCCGGCAGAGAGTCCCGCTGCGGGGCATGCCGGGCGATCCAGTCCGCGATGCCGATTGATGCCTCCAGACCGCGCCGGTCGCCGGTGAGGTGGTAGATATTGAGCATGCCCTCACACCAGCCCGCATGGGCGAAGTTCGGCGGCTCCAGCTGATGCCCGACCAGCGAGGTATGCGCGTGCATCCACGCGCCGCCAACCCATGAAGGGTCTTTATGATGGTGGATGCAGTCCACATCCGCATAGTGCCGCGCGGCTTCGTGAGCATAGTCCAGGAAGCGGCGGTCACCCGTGCGCACGAATGGAATGGCCCAGTTGTTCACGAGATCCCATTCCTGGTTTGACCAGGTCTTCGCACCGGCCACATACCCCTCCTGCCAAACGTCGCCCCAGTCCTCCATGCCGTAGCCCGCGCGCTCGGCCAGCATGCTCTCGAAGGCCTCATCTACGATTGACTCATACTCCTCATGCTGTCCTTCGCGCCGGGGGGCCATGCCCTCGAAGGCGCCCGATGCGCAGTACCAGTCGGGTTCGCAGGTTGCGAAAAGTGGCTGCATCCAGCGGTCTGGAGAGGCTTCCGGAGAGAGGGAGATACCGATCCGGTGGCTCTTGGCAGATCCCGCGTGGGCAATGAAGGGCGCAACTTCCGGCGCATCGGGCCACAAGTCGACGTCTACCCCGGACACGTCACACCCCAGGGCCTTGGGGAACTGCTCCCAGAAACGGGGAACACAGACCAGCGTGTTGCCCGCACGCAGCACTCCGAAGGCCTTCTCGCCCGAGGCAAGCTCAGTGCCGTCCGCTTTACTGACCGCGAAGGGGAAGCTGCCCTGGTTCCCGTAAGCGCTCTCGCCAGTCTGCAGGAGATGCGGCGAATCGCCTGCCTGTGCCGCAACTGCCCCGCCGCTAGAGGGGCTGAACCGGACCTCACCGGGCGTCGCTCCGTTAAGACGCACACGGACGAGCCTCAACGGGATAGTGTCTTCCTCAGCAGTAGGGACGAAGCCGTACTCAATAAGCGCCTCGCCCCGGCCCGCGAAGATGTGGATACGGTGGTCGAACTCGATGGGCCCTGGCCCATCATTGCCCGCGAACCGTCCCCGAAGCCGGACGACCGCCCGCGAAACTGACCTCGCCTCAACCTCGACGCGTGTGTCGCGCGCCGATTTCATGTCCCACCGCCGCCCATCCGCCGCCACGATAACGCCATCCAGTGACAGAGCCGGTACCTCTGACTCGTCCGCCCACGCCACCAGCGGCTCTCCCGCTTCCGGGTCGAACTCGAACCGCGCCACCCCATTGTCCACAATCGTCCTCTGGCCATCGCGCTCGACGTTTACTTCAGGGGTGCTGTCCGCCGCAACCACCGCGTTGCCGTACTCCAGCGTGTAATGGGCTATCTCGCGCGGTGCGGCGGTCGCCTGGAAGTCCAGCAGCAGCCACTTCACACTGCCATCCGGCCAGACTCCCGTGCTCGTGATGGTGCAGATGACTTCAGCCCCCGACGCATCCAGCAGGCGCGCATTCCGGGGGCTCGCCAACTCGCCTTTCGGGATGGGCACGCCTGAAACCACCGGCTCGCGGGTGCGCGCGCCGTCCGAGTAGTTCGCGACGCTCAGCATCACCTGCCGGCGCTCCACGGAACCGCGCGCGAGCGTGGGGGGCGCGGGTGTGGGGGCCATGGTGTACGCAGGGTCCTCGATGGGCATGAAGCGGATGGTGTCGGCGTAGGTCGGCCCCGGATTGCCCGGTTCGAGATAGCGGTCGTCGAGCCAGAACTCGAACCATGGCTCGGTGATGGTTATGAGCCCCAGCGCAGGCGCCACATGTCCGGGCAACCGTGTCCAGTTATTCCCATCGCGAGAGAAGGCCATCGCCCGGCCCGGGAGATTGAGGTACACCTGATAGGGCCCCGGCTCCAGTGGCCCGACCCGCACGTGCAATGGCGCGCAGCCTTCCTGCGGCCCGGCGCGCTCCGCACGGACACTGTCGGACTTCAGGCACGTGCCCCGCGAGAACCGCGAATCATTCTCCTCCTGCGAGAGCTTGCAGACGCTCCAGCGCCCGTCCCCATCCTCATCCGCGCCGAGACTGATGGCATCCTGATTGACCACATAGCTTTCGATCTCGAACAGGCGGCCCTCGCGGTTGTTGTCCAGACGCGGGATGAACCGGCCGGTGTCAAATGATGACAACGGCGGGTCCGGGCGGAAAACCTCGATGCGGCTGATGTACGTGTCTCCGCCCGCACTGCCGTCGATGCGCACCAGCGCCGGGCCGGTCATCCCCGCCGGTACAAGCCACGTATACTCGTAGTCGGTGTAGCGGGTGTACACCTGGGGTTGGAATGTCCCGACTCCCGCGATGGTGGCTGACAGGGATTCGCAGAGGGTCCGCTTGCGCAGCCGCAGGCGGAGTGTGAGCTGTTCGCCGGGTCGGACGCGCAGGGGACTGCGCGCCACCAAGCTGTACGGTCTCCCCGGGCCGTTGTGGATATGGATCGCCCCGTCGTCCTCGCCCGGCAGCATCTCCACGAAGGAGTCCTCGCCCGGCGGCGGGTTGATTGTCCAGTTGGCCGCGAGTTCATCCAGCGAGCCGGCAGAGAAATCCTCGGACATGCGCTCCGCCGCCTGGCCGGAGATGATCTGCTCCGGTGTGCGGCCGTAAGGAGTGGCATCGGGGTTTGTGAGGAGTGCCACCGCGTCAAAGTAGGCCAGTCCCGTGTTGCCATCCGCAGCGCGCAGGCGGATGGTGTGGTCACCCGCCCCGAGGTCAACCGTCCCGATGCGGTGCCAGACAAGGGCGATGGTCTCGGCGTCGCCTGGAGTCGTCCCGAGTTCCGTCCCGTCCACAGCGAGCGTGACCCGCCGGCCGCTCATGGGGAACGCGCGCAGCCAAACCGTGCGCGGCCCCGCCTTGTCAACGCGGAATGGTTTGAGGGTCACCACGCCGTCCGGTCCCATGCGCAGGAAGCTGCCGCCGGAGGCTTCAGCGCGAGCCATCGGGCCGTAGTCGCTGGTGTTCGTGTCAATGAGCGACACGTTACCGGATTCCGCGGCAAACTCCTCGACTTCAAGCCAGAGGACGGACTGGGCAGTGGCCGGGATGCACAGAAGTGATGCCGAGAAGAGCAGCAGAACGGACGCGCAGAAGCGGAACACGAGTAGGCAGCACCTTTCGGAACGGGCATCGGGTGTTGTCGGTGGGCATGCGGAAGCGCGCCGCGGTAGTGCCGCCGTCAGTCCGCGCAGACCACCCGGAAGCCCACGTTGAACACGCGGTGATACGGACGATAGTCAAGCCAGCTTGAGGCTGTGCACCGCTGCGGGCGGTCATACCAGGAGCCACCCCGAACCACCTTGCGACCCGGGGTCCGCTCGCTATCGGTCCACTCCCACACGTTCCCATGCATGTCACAAAGACCCCAGGGGTTCGGCGCGTACTTACCCACCTCGGCGGTCAGGAAGGTGCCGTCGTCAAACAGCGTGTCGTGAGGCACCCAGTCGTCATACCTGTTCGGATTGGCGATGACCGCCGCCATGGTGTAGTTTCCCTGGGCGGTGCAGGCCGCGAACTCCTTGAGGCGCAAATCACCAAGGTTCGCCTTCGCGGTGTAGTCATCACCCGTGCAGCCGAACCAGTAGTCGGTGTCCGCGCCGGCGCGGCAGGCGTACTCCCACTGGTCCTCGGTGGGAAGGGCGAAGCTGCGTCCCGTGCGTCTGCCCAGCCAGTCGCAGAAGGCCTTCGCCTGGTTCCAGTTGAGGCGCACCGCGGGTAGGTCGGGGGCGTCCATCGGGTATCCCACTCGGCCAAACTGGTAGCCATGGCGCGATTCATGTCGGCTGTCATGATCCGGGTCGAATCGCCGGAACTGGGCGTTGCTCACCTCGCAGGCGCTCATCCAGAAGGGCCGGTCGACGGTCACAACCCGCGGAGAGTTGCCGCCAGTGACGAACCTCCCCGCGGGGATGCGCTTGAGCGTCATGGAGACGCCGTCGCCCAGATCGATGCTCATTGTGGCCTCATTCGCAGGCCCCTGGCGGAGGGCGGCTTCCTCCGGCGAGAAAGGCCAGCCCTCGCAGGGCGGCGGATCCGGCACGGGGACTGCCGGCGGCGGAATCATGGGCTCTGGCGGTGTCTCGGGAGCGCGATATGGCTTGGCCTCGAAATCCACGTCGATGCCCGCGTACAGCTTGCTCAGCTCCCTGCGGCGCGGATTGGCTTTGGCCACGGCCGCGGCGGCGACCGGGGCGACGTCCGCCCAGGTGCCATGGAAGGGCGCGTTCAGATCGATCCAGGTGACGATACTTGCCCAGCCGTCTTCATCCAGGCGCACGTTATGATGGCGGCCGTCCCGGAGCATCTGGACGAGCTCCGTGGTGTCGGCGTGGAACTCGCCGGGGCTGAGCATGCGCAGGTCGCTCTCGATCCCCGGCCGGCGCACGTAACGGTGCAGGTTAGCGTACGAGACGCTAAAGTTGCCGCCCTGGGAAGGCCCGCAGTTGCCGCTGATCTGGGAACTCCAGTCGGTGATGTAGTCGCGAGTCTTCAGGTCGGGCAGCGCCAGGCCGTCGGTGCGCGGCGAACCGTCGTGGCAGGCAATGCAGAAGCGGTCCAGCACGGGCTGGACGTCATCCGGGAAGCTGAAGCCATGCACCGGGGCGTGCCAGGGCTCGATCTCGTCGGGGACACTGCGCGCGGCACTCTGGCCCACCGCTTGGACCACGGTGGCCCGGGACTCATGGCAACCCACGCAGGAGACGGTCTCGCCGGGCATGCCCACGAACCAGCTCCGCATGATCTGCAGTGCATTGCCTTCGTCATCCAGCGGCTGCACGAAGATGGGGGTGTTTGCGGGAATCCTGAAGAACGCGGAGCCGTCGGCATCCACCGGCACCGTGCCAAGTACGCGCTTGATGTCCCACGGACCGTCCATGCCGATGGACCCCAGCAGGCCTCCGGTGCCCCGGGAGCTGAAGTAGTACGTGCCCACCCGCAGGCGCTTCACGGCGCCCTTCGGGATGCCGTCCAGACCACCGCCCGCGTACAGGTCTGCCACGAAGACCGTGGCGTCGCGCCGTTCGGGCTGCACTGCGTCTGGAATCACCGGCGGAACCGGGCGCGCAACCAGGGGGATCGGCTCGAGCACCGCCGCGTCCTCCTCCTGGTAGATGAGGGTCATGTTGTCGAAGGCGTCCACGAGGTAGATGCCCCAGAGAGAGCCTGCATCCGGTTTCATGGCGACGAGATGGTAGTCGCTGCTGAGCGGCCACGGCTGGGTGAATTGCGGCCAGACGCCGTCGATGAGCCGGTCGCGCACGATGGGCTCGACCGTCTTGCCCCACCCCGGGAACTCCTGCACCACGCCTTCGGCCTCGCGGTGGCCGAAAGCGGGGTCGATGAGAAGCAACCGGCCGCTGCGCGCGATGCCATGGTGCCCGGTGGCAATCCCGACGACCTGCCGTGGATGCCCTGGAACGGGCCGGGCGTCAAAGAACGAGGGGGTGAAGTATGAGCCCGTCCCGTAGTACTCCCTCTGCAGGGTGCCGTCCGGGTTCATCGAGAAAAGGATGCGGGAGTTGGAGTGGGGCAGGTCAGTGTATTCCCAGCGCAAGTACATGACGCGCCCATCATTCAGGACGGTCGGGCACCAGTCGCTGTCCTGTTCGAAAGTGAGCTGCCGGATCCGCCCCGTGGCCCGGTACAGCCGGTACAGGGAGACCATCTGGGAGCTTCCATACACACACGGAAGGCCCTGGTAGGTGGCGGTGGAGGCGAAGATGATGTCCCCGTCTGGCAGGTAGCAGGCGTCGAAGTGTCCTACATCCGCGCCGTCATCGGGGCTGACTTGCGTCAGCCTCGAGCCATCCACGCCGATCTCGAACAGCCGCCAATTCCCCTGCAGCGCCCCGACTGACGAGAACAGGATGCGCGAGCCGTCGAATGCGAGGTCGAGATCGCTCACGATTCTGGTACCCTCGGGCTTGTACAGGGCCGATACCGTGGGTGAGGTCCGCAGTCCCGTCAGGACTGCGATCTCATTGTCCCACCCGGTGCGGCGGGTGGCGTCATTACTGGTGTGGTTCGCCGCGCCAATGCCCAGTTCGCCACCCATCGCTGAACGGGCCGCCGGTCCGAGCCTGCGCCGGACGAGAAGCAGTCGGTCGAGATCAAGCAGCGGATTGGCGAGGAGAATCTCGCGCTGCAGGGCGACGATCCGTTTCGCCCTCTCGAAAGCTTCCACCTCATGCCGCCCCATTCCCGCGCTGATGGCGTCTGCCCCGGCCCGCGCCCGCTCGATCTCAGCGCGGTTTCGCTCGGATTGTGGGTATCGCTCCGGGAATCGCCTTGAGAGGTCTTCCAGCGCCCGCGACAGGGCATCGAAGTCCACCAGCGGCCACTGGGTCAGGGTGTCGCTCCATACGGCGCGGTACTCCAGGGCGTCGCGGTAGAGCTTCTCCCACGCGGGAGCGTCGAGTCTCGTCTTGCTGGCCACGAGCTGGGCCGTGCGCTCCAGGAGATCGGGGGTGTGGGGCCCGGCAAGTGGCGCGATGCTCTCGATCACGGCACGTCCCGCCGCAATATCATCCTGCCAGCCTTCCCGGTCGTTCTTCAGCGAAACTGACCGTGTCGACCACTGGCTGACGCTGCTCTGGTCGGCGGGGTGGTTGAGCGCGAGGTTGGTCTCCGGCTTCTCCGGCCCGAAGACCTGGACCTCAGCGAGGTGCATCCAGGTCGGCGACGGCACCTGCACGCGC
>JAGPGE010000408.1 GCA_018056145.1 Armatimonadota bacterium | reverse complement strand
ACGCACGTCGGTCGGCACAGCTGGTCCTGTTACTGGTGGTGGTTGGGCAGACTGTCGCTGCCCAGGACCAGGCTGTTCCCAACACCCCTCAGAGCGAAGTCTCCGAGCAGATCGAAGCCGCCCGGCAGTTGATCGCCGACGGAAGATCGCGAGAAGGAATAGCGGCCCTGCAAGCCGTCTGCGGGCAGTTCCCTTCGGTGGCCCCCGCGTGGGACGCACTGGCAAGCGCCCAGGAGCAGGCCGGCGACCTGACCAACGCACAGGCGGCCTACATGCGTGCTCTTGCATTGGGCGCGGAATCCCACGAGCGATGCCAGAGCGCGTTCGCGTTCTTCGTCCGCAACGAGCGGTTCTCAGCTGGTGCTGCGGCGTTCCGGTTGTTGTGTGGCCCACATCCCGACTGGATAGTGCAGCGGACGATGTATGCGAATCTGCTGCGGGCTTCTGGCCAGGAGCAGCAGGCATCGGCGGAGTTCCGCGAGATTGCCAGCTTTGCCTCAGGTGACTTCGCCCAGCGGTCCGCGCCAGACCTGCTCCATATCGGGGCTGCCTGCGTCGAGACGGGACGGGCCGACGACGGCGTGAAGGTGATGAGGGCTGCCGCCAGTAGTGCCCCCGATTCCTCATCTGTGTGGTTCTGGCTGGGACGTGCTGAAGCGGAGAGCGGGCAGGTTGAGCAGGCCATCGCGCACGTCCGCAAGGCTATCGACCTGGCGCCGGAGGATGCCTCGGTCGCCCTCTGGTTCGCTGAGTTCAGCCTCGAGCACAGCGATGAGACGGCGGTTGAGGCAGTGGATCACCTGCTCCAGTTGAGGCCAGACATGGTGGCACAACGGGTGTCCTTGATCAAGCACCTGCAAGGCCAAGGCGAGGTTGACGAACTACGGCGACAACAGCAGATGCTCGCCGCCTGGGGATCTGGCAACGGCTGGCGGGCCTTGAGCACCGAAGAAAAGCTCTTCCTGGGAGCCGCTTGCATCGATACGGGTCGGCCGGATGAAGCATTGCCGGTACTTGAGGATGTCGTGCAGGAAGCGCCGAAGTTGGCCCATCACCGACTGTGGCTGGCCAGGGCGCACGAAGCGACGGGAAATGCCGGGTCTGCGCGGCGCGAGTACGAAGCGGCTGGTGCGCTTGCTCCTCACGACGAAAATGTGGTGTCTGCCCTCGTTGACGCCCGATCAGCCCAGGGCCAGACGGACGGGGCGATCCTGGCGATAGAGGAGCTTCTGACCGGCGACCCCGGGAACCTGAGGATGCGGACCCGCCTATACCACCTGCTTGTGCAGCAGGGACGGACAGCCGAGTTGCGGACCCATCAGGAACTGTTGGCGAAGTACGCGGAGGGCAACGACTGGAAGGCCCTGCAGCCAGGCGAACTGCTCTTCGTCGGAGCCGCCTGCATCGAGATCGGGCGGGGCGAGCAGGCGATCCCGATCCTGGAGTTCCTGGTGGAAATCAGCGGCGACGTGCCGGCCCACCATCTGTGGCTGGCCAAAGCCCGACTGGGGTCTGGGGACGAGGCCGCTGCGCTAAGGGCTCTCTATGAGGCGCTGAGGAGGTGGCCTGATGAGCCTGACACAATGCGCGAGTGCGTGGATCTCTACCGGTACACGCGGTCGCGCGTTGTCTCCCAGCGTCTCGCCGAAGCCAGCGGGATGGGCGGCATTGACGCACAGAAGGCAAGTGGGAGTGCTGCCGGCGAGCTGGTGTGGCTAGCGCACAGTGATGGCCAGTCGCCCTACCGGCGCGAGTTGCTGGTGTACGCCGCTGATCTCATGCGCCTGTCTGGAGAGCCGTGGCTGGCCCGCGAACTCTACGTGGAAGCGCTCGAGACCGGCGCGGACAGGTGCTTCAGCAATCGGGCGCAACTCGTGCGCAATCAGGAGTGTCTGGATGAGGTGGCGGGGGCGCCCCCGCTGGATCTCATTGAGCAATGCATCGATGGTCTGGACGAGTGCCAGAAGCTCCTGGATCCCGGATTTCGTCTGGGTCGGGAGCCCGCCGCCGCATTCGCGCGGCGGTGGCATGCAGCCCTCTCCGCGACATTTGGACTCAGCCTCGACGCGTCTTGCGAGCAGTGGCAGGGCTGCCTCTCCCAGGCCCCGCAAGGGCTGTACGCCGACCTGTGCCGCCTCGCCCTGGGCGAGGAGCAGCGGCGCAAAGGGGCACCAGGCGCGGCCCTGGCGACGCTCGAGGGTGTCACCTGCACGCTTCCCAGCATCACCGGCCGCTGCGTGGGCCTTCGTGCACGCGCCCACATGGACCTGGGAGACATGAGTTCCGCAGAGGCGGAGTTGACGGAGGCGCTGAGTGCCCTTTCCCGCGCCGACTCTGCATCCGCCATTGCGGCAGACCTCGCTGAACGCCTTGCTGAGTGCGCGGAGCTCTGCGGCCGTTTCCCTGTGGCCCGCGAGCGGTATCAGTCGGTGCTCGGCCGCACTCCCGACGTCTGGCAGTGGTGCCGGGCGCGGTACGCCCTGGAGCGGATCGAAGTCATCGCGGGCGCCCCTTGTGCACTGGGGGAGAGGGTGGTCGCGTTGTCTGACGACAGGACGACCCGGGGCGACTGGGCGATGGGGTACGGGGGACGACACTACACGCTGTGCGCGCAGAACTACGTGCTGGACCGCGAAAGCGGCGTCGGCGACGGTTTCCGTTGCTCATTCGCGACGACGGATCCGGACGAGCCCGGTCGCCTGTGGGTCTCTTCCGCGACCAGCAATGATCCCGCGGCGCTATGGGACCCCGTCCGCCGGGCGCGCGTGCCTGCCAACAGAGACGACTTCGGGGAGCAGCGCGCGCTGGGCGCTGGGCCCGACCTGTTGTTGTCGGTCGACATTCCTCGTGGCACGAGCGTGCTCAGTCTGTACTTCGTGAACGACTCCAACTACTACGAGCCGAATCGGCGCTACACGATTGCCCTGAACGATGGCCGCGGGTCACTGGTTGCCATCAGTGATGTGGCCGACTTCGGCGGCGGCGTCTACAAGCGGTTCGCGGTGTCAGGCCCGCTCGAACTCAATGTCCGTATCTGGCGGAACCTGAGCGAGAACACCATTCTGGCCGGCGTCTTCCTGGACGAGTTGACCCCGCTGCGGCCCGGGCCGTGCCCTATGCTTGCCGGCGAGAGCGGACCGACCCGCCAACTGGCGGAAGCCTACAATGCCATGTCACGCGAGATGGAAGGCAACGCTTCCGGCGTGCTTCGTGATCGCATCGCTGTCACAGCGCTGGTTCGGGACCTTGAGGGGGCGCGCGGGGACCTGACGCCACGTGGGGCCGATCCAGCGACCACCCGGGACAGCGCCTTCGTGGCCTGGATGCTCAGCGAATGCTACCGGCTCGTAGGCGACCACCGTGGGTCAGCCGGGGCCTTCGACGACTACCTGGCTTTGTTGGGGCAGGCATACCCAGACCGCAAGATCGAGGTCTACGGGTCCGTTGCGCAGGCACTGTCCGGAAACGAGGTCACCAGGCGGAGTACTTCCGCCCGCTCGCATCGCGCGCATTGTCCGCCGGGGCAGGATCGTCTGAGCCGGATCTGGGATGCCCGTCTGATAGCCATCGAGTCCGAGCCTGTCCAGGAGCGTGCTATAGGGCAGTTGCGCGAGGTCGTGTTGAGTGACGCCGCCCACATCAGCTCCTATGCCAAGGTCCGCGCTTTCAGCCTTCTCGAAGGACGCTCGGCGGCCGCTACAGAGGAAGCGCACGTGCTGATGGCGGCGGCAGGTGCCGTTGGGCGTCTCGGCGACGCAGTTGCTGGCCGTGAACTGCTGGACAGAGCCATGCGGCTGAGCCCGAGCGATGAGGTACTTCCGCTCCTGCAATGGCGATTGCTGCGGGCCCAACTCGAGACAGCCGCGCCGATGGATGATGCGGTCCGCACCTTCGAGGGGCTATCGCGACATGGCGGAGAACGCAAGTATGCGAGCATCGTCCGAAGCGGCCTGCTTGACTTGGCGGGAGCGCTGCTGGCGCACGGCTCTCGTGGTCAGGCGAATGAACTGCTGACCAAGTACCAGGAAGAACACGGCGAGAGCCAACTCGTAGCTCGCATGATCGAGGAGTGTCGTGGGAAGCAATAGACGGCGCATTTGAGGTCTGAGCCTGACGTAGCGACCACAACGGACGTCCTGGGGGAGTCGCCGTGAATTGTCGCAACTCACTGTGCTGGGGACCGCTGGCCATCATCGCCCTGTGTGCGCCGCTGTACGCCCATGCCGGAGTGCTCTCGGCCAGCGTGACGCTCTCTGGCCCAAGCGAGGGGTGGGTGCAGACCGATCTCGGGTACGTGGCGGAGCCCGATTTCACGGTAGATGCAGACACGCAGCAGGAACTGCTCGCGGGCAGTGCCCAACCCGAGTATGAGTACGAGTGGTCCTACACTCCCGCCAACCTGGTAAGGGGCGGCGGGATCGCGGACGATTGGATGGACATATCGTATGCGTGGGCTGATGGCGCCGCATACCACACGGTCTCCGTGAGGTTGACCGTCCGCGTGCGGTACAACGACGGTACGGTCTCGAGCAAAGTTGCCACAGATAGCATGCTCGTCAAAGTCAGACGGCACGAAATCTCAGTGGTCGCGGCCAAGAGTTCTATCTGTGCGGGCGCTCGTGCGAACGCCGTACATCAGACGTCGGTCACAGCCACAGTGACAGACGGCTGGGGCGCCGCCCCTCCTGAGACGGTCACGGTCACGTTCTCGGTGCTGCCGCACGCCCACGTGGTCACACAGGCTTCGCTGTCTACGACAAACCCGTTGGCGACGAATGCGCTGGGGCAGGCCTCCGTGGTCCTGACCTCGTCGGACCAGCCAGGAACCGTCACCGTCCGGGCCGCCGTGTCTGAGGACATCGCCGGCACTGTGAATGTGAGCATTCAGAAGCCGACAGGCGCTCCCGACCCAGAGCCGCCGATCACCGTTGCCGCCCAAACCAGCCAACTCCTCCAGGAACTCCTCAGGTTCGGTGGAACGGTGCCGGTGCCAGACCACTCCCTGCATTGGAGCATCAGCGAAGTGGAGGATGACCAGGGGCAGCCGGTGCCAGCCCCGAGTTCGGAGGACTACGGCTATGTCCAGGTCGAAGCGAATCCCACGGATGCAACCGGCAGGGGAGCCGGCCGCTACTGTGCGGGGACGCTACCGGGGTCCATTCGTGTGCTCGCCACAGACCAAAACTGCTACAATGCGGATAGCACCCCTCTGACCTTCGAGTTCGCCATCAACGTAGAGGGCCCGGAGCTGACCAGCGTCGTGTCCAGCAATGGTGAGATCTGCGCGGGTCATCAGCCCAACGGCGTCCACCAGGCCAGCATCACTGCGCTGGTCGAGTTCAGCGCCGGTGTGCCCGCCCCCAACGTCCCCGTGGCCTTCGAGATCACCGCGCAGGAGTTCGTCGTGCAACCGGCGACGCTCAGTTCGGGCCAGGCGACCACTGGCCCGGACGGATGCGCCACCGTTATCCTGACTTCCTCGGACCAGGCATGCACGATTACCGTCCAGGCCACTGTGCAATCCGATGATCCACAGACCACAACCGTTAGCTGCGCCCTGCCCTACTCGGAGCCCTCGCCAACGGAGACGTCCGTCATCCCGCAGACTGGTGTCTCAAGCAAGCTGCTGCAGGAGACACTGAGATTCGGGTCAGGCACATGCGTCCCGGGCCATGCGCTCGGGTGGGAGGTCGTGGAACTCTGGGACGTTGACGGCAACCAGGTGAGCCTGCCGGCGAACGCTCAGGACTGGGGCAGCGTGCAGGCGACTGAAAACCCAACGACCACGGGCGGCGTCGCAACGGGTACATACACCGCAGGCACGAACCGATGC
>JAGPGE010000407.1 GCA_018056145.1 Armatimonadota bacterium | reverse complement strand
ATCCAGATGACGGATCATGCCGTGCAGGCCCGCGCAGTCCTCGCGGATTCCCGGCCTGTCGGGCAACCAGTAGGGGACCTCCAAGGTCTGTGGGTCATCCCTCGGGTAGCCCTCGGTGTCGAAAGGGCGGTGGGGTTCGAAGGTCCCCATGCAGGCGAAGAACGGCCGGGAGTCGCCCGATGCCGCGCGCCGGCGCAGAAACTCGCATGTCGCCGGTCCAGACTGCGCAGCAGCATTGCCCTTGGCGTAGGTGTCGTAGCCCAGTGTGGAGGGGTGGTCGGTGGTTTCGTGCTGGACGCCAAACAGGTGGGTGGAGTACCCGGCCTCGCGCAGTCGCATCTGCAGGGTGACCTGGCCCGGTCTGTAGCGCCAACCCAGGTGCGCCAGCCCAATGAGACCGTTGTTGTGGGGGTACAGCCCTGTGAAGATGCTGCCCCGACTGGGTGTGCATTGCGCGGCGGTGCAATGGTAGTTGGTGAACCAGACGCCGTCGCGGCCGATGGCGTCGATATTGGGGGTATCCACGGGGGCCCCGTACATGCTGCAATACTGGCCCAGATCGTGGCAGATGATCATCAGGATGTTGGGACGGTCAGGCGGCATGCCGCACACCTCCTTGCGTTCAAGACGGTTCGACGGGGATCGGGGGCGGACCTTTGGCGGAAACAAGCAACCCTCCCGGTGTGGGAGGGTGGGCATTGCGCGCTAGACGTCCCGGCTTTACGCGACCGGCAGGTCCTTAACCGTCAGCAGCCCCGGCTTCGCCTCCACGGTCAGGCGTAGGATCTTCGCCGTACAGCCGGCAGTGGCCGTGTCGCCGAAGATCCCGTTCTCGATGCGCATGTGAACCGGCGGGTCGCCGTCGATCACGATCTCGTCGCGTGGGTCAGGTTCACCGTGAGTCATGCGGCAGACTAGATGAATCTCCCTGCCGTCCGGTCCGGCCACTCGCGCTTCCTGATGGCTGCCCATGACCTGCCCGGGCTGGATGGTGAAATGCTCGGTGCCTGTCTGCTCCGTGGCGATCACAGGTGCGATGGTCTCATCCACCGACACCGGCGACCAGCCCATCCCGGAGGCCAGCATCGCTGCCGACTCAGCCAGCCCCACGTGCCCCACAAGCCCCTGATCCGCGAGTTGCTGGTACTCATCAGGGTTCATCGCCGAGCCGACTTTCCTCTGCAACTGCGGACGGCGCAGGGACACGTTGACGATGCGGCGCGCGGTGACGCTCCGGATATTCAGAGACGGCCGGCAAAGCAGCAGGGGTAGAAGGTCCAGCAGCAGGCCGGGGTTGATGCCCGTGCCCACCACCGTGACGCCCCGGTCCTTCGCCAGCGCATCGATCTCATCCGCCAGGTCGGGCGAGCGCAGCCAGGGCCAGTTGAGTTGCTCCGAGGTGGAGACTACGTTCAGGCCGCGATCCACGCACAGGAGAATCTGGTCGGCGATGTCCGGCAGAAAGGACCCGGTGGCCAGGACCACGACGTCCGAACCCTCCCCGTCCTCCGCATCAGCGATTGCCGACTCCAGGTCGGGGCGCACGGTCACCGCGTCCAGTTCGGGCCTACTGAGCACCTGCCCCAGTGGACAGCCGCGGAGTCTCGGGTCGATGTCTGCCGCGGCAACAGGCCGGGCGACGCGTTCGTCAACCGTTGCGGCCAGTATCTGGAGGCCGATGGGTCCCAGACCCGCATGAAGGCTGCGAATCATTGTCAGCGCGCTCCCCTTCCAATGCTGTGATCAGTGCTGCCGGCGCCAGATAGTGCCCTCGGCAGTGTCCTCGATGATGATGCCCCGCGCCGCCAGCAGGTCGCGGATCTCATCTGCCCGGGCGAAATCCCGGCTCTTGCGGGCCTCGCCGCGTTCTTCGACCAGAGCGTCGATTTCCGCGTCCTCTTCCGACGACTCTTCGGACAGCGCAGGGCCCATGAACCCCAGCACCGAGTCCATCTTCGCCAGCGTTGCCAGTACCGCTTCGCGGTCTCCAGACCTCAGTTCCTCGATGCGCGGGTTCAGCTCCTTAAGTATCTCGAAAGCCGCGCCCACGGCGCCGGGGACATTGAGGTCGTCGTCCATGGCTTCCTCGAAACGGTGGATAGCCTTCTCCAACACTTCGGAGACTTCCGTCGTCGTGCCCTCCGCCAGAGGCAGCTTGCGCAGGCGGTCCACAAAAGTCTTCAGGCGGTCCAGGGCGGCCTTGCTCTGTTCCAGGCCCTCGAAGGTGAAATTGAGCTGCTTGCGGTAGTGTGCCGTGAGCAATTGGTGCCTGATGGCCATGGGTTCAAAACCCTGACCGAGCAAGTCGCGCAGGGTGTAGAAATTGCCCAACGACTTAGACATCTTCGTCCCGTCCACCAGCAGGTGCGCCGAATGCACCCAGTAGCGCACGAACGGCTTGCCGGTGGCCGCCTCACTCTGCGCGATCTCATTCTCATGGTGCGGGAACAGCAGGTCCACGCCACCGTTGTGGATATCGATGGTGGGTCCGAGGTACTTCATGGACATGGCGGAGCACTCAATGTGCCAGCCGGGCCTGCCCGGTCCCCAGGGGCTGTCCCAGGACGGCTCGTCCGGCTCCTTCTGCGCCTTCCAGAGCACGAAGTCACTGGCTTCCTCGCGCTCATACTCGTCTTCAAGGCGCCCGAAGCTGCTGTCCCGCGCTGAGGACCCGGCCTCCACCCCGGACAGTCGCCCGTAGCCGTCGAAGCTTGAGATGTCGAAGTAGACGCTGCCCTCAGTCACGTACGCGTGGCCGCGTTCGATAAGGGTCTCAACCAGGTCGATCATCTCGGGGATATGCTCAGTGGCCCGCGGGTACTTCCAGGCGGGCTCGATGTTCAGGGTCTCCAGATCCTCGCGGAAAGCATCTTCGTAACGCCGGGTGAAGTCTTGTAGTGGTATGCCCTCGCGGCGCGCACCGTTGATGGTCTTGTCGTCCACGTCGGTGATGTTCATCACCTGGCGGGTCTCGTAACCCCGGTAGCGCAGCCAGCGGCAGAGGATGTCGCCGAACATGAAGGCCCGGAAGTTGCCAATGTGCGGGAAGTCGTAGACCGTCGGGCCGCAACTGTAGATGAGCACCATGTCATCGTTCAGCGGCTCGAAATCATCAAGGCGGCGCGAGAGGGAGTTGTGGAGCTTCAACATTCCCTGCCTCCTGGCGGGTTTGCGGGCGGCGGCCATTCGCCGACCCGAGTGATGGCATGCAAAGAGAAAGCGGAGGCTCTCGTCGGCCTCCGCCCGATGCTCCCACTCCGGCACTCCCTCAAGGGGCGAGTTTGCCGGAAATGACCGAGACGAACTTGCGGACGGTGGTGCGGTGCTGGGAGCCCGGGGCCTTGGTCATTGTCACCTCGCACAAGTACTTCCCGCGCGTACAGCAGCCCAGGCTGATGGATCCAAGGGTGCCCACAAAGGCTTTGTCCTTGATGGACGTGTAGGTGCTCAGCGACTTCGCATTGCGTGAATCGGCGAGCTTCTCCGCGTACAGGCTGCCGGCGGCGGCCTTGCTTGCCAGTTCGTACACGTCCACCGTCACATACTGCCCGGTGGATGCGTTGCGGTACATCCGTTGAGCGAAGGCCACGATACCTTTGCCCTGCAACTCTTCAACCGCGCCGTCGTAGGCGTCGTAACTGATCTTGCTGCCCATGCGTCCCGAGCGGGTGCTGTCGGCCATGACCGCCCAACCGGGTGCAATCGAGGCCGGTGGTAGTGCGCCCAGGCACGTCACGGCCTTCGCCTCGCGCGCAAGGGCGAACAATGCCAGCGCGATCGCTGCGTAAGTGAGTATCCGGGATGCCAGTGACATCACATTGCCCCGCAGAGTCCGACTGGCCGTCACTACGCGCGCTTCTCCTGTTCGGTATCTCGGTCGAGATCGGTGAGCTCCCTGAGTTCATCGGTGGCCTGCCGCGAGACCTTGCGGAACTCGCGCAGCCCCTGGCCAACGCCACGCATGATCTCAGGGATCTTCCGGCCCCCGAACAGGATCAGGACTATGATCAGTATAACGATAAGCTCTTGCGGCCCAAGACCGAACATGGTCTGCTCCTTTGGCGGGTCTCCCCGCATATTGCATGGACATTGTACCATAACGACGCGTGGGGACAAATGGTTCGCGCGGACTCAGGGGCTCTCGGGCAGCTCGGGGGACGTCTCAGAACCGGGCGCGGCCTCGTCCAGGCGACGCAAGACAACGTTGGACACCATGCGCGCGACGTCCTTTGGGTTGCCCATCACTGGGCCGAATGTCACGGCGCAGACGGCGCCGGCTGCCACTGCCCAGCGAATGCGTTCCGGCAGACTCAGCCCGCGCAGGGATGCGGCCGCGTATGCCGCAACCGTCGCGTCGCCACAGCCCACGGTGCTGACTACCTGAACGGTGGGCGCATCCGCCTGCCATTCACCTTCCGTTGCGCTGGCCACGATCGCACCTCGCGCCCCGAGGGAGCAGAAGACTGTCTCGATGCCGGTGGCGACAAGGCTCCGGCAGGCGGCGAGAACTCCATCTGGCACCGCGAGTTCGCTCTCCATCAACACGCCCAGTTCGGCGAGATTCGGCTTGATCATGGTGGGCACGGCCTGAACGCCGTAAGCCAGCATCTCGTCGTGCGCGTCCAGGATCACGGGGACGCGGCGCTTGCGAGCGGACAGGATGAGCTCAGCGTACAGGTCGAAGGGGACCCCGCGAGGCGCGCTGCCGGAAATGATCATCATCTCGCTGCGTTCCAGCAAGCGCTCCCAGACATGGCGCAGCATCTGGACTTCGGATGGAGTGACCAGGGGCCCTACTTCATCCAGCCGCGTCTGGGTCTTTCCGCGGCTGTCCACGATGTTGATGCACAGCCGGGAGTCTTCCTCGATCTTCACGAATGACGGGGTAATCCGGGATTGGCGCAGGGAAGCGACGACATACTGCCCGACGCTCCCTCCCGCAAAGCCTGTGACCGCGACCTCCTGCCCGAATAGCCGCAGGATGCGCGCCACATTGATACCCTTGCCGCCGGGGGAAGTCTGGACGCGGCGAGGGTGGTGGAATGCACCGAGCGCGAAGCCCTCGACTTCATAAGTCTTGTCCATGCCCGCGTTGGCGCACAGAACTGTCACCAAGACGCCTCACTCCGTTCGCGGCGACGCGATGGCTCTTCCCCACTCCATGCAGCCCGCTATGCTCCGCCACTGTCTGCGAAGGGAGCCGCCGGAACGGACACGGCGGCCCCCAGTCTCGTCATTGCCACGCTACTTGGGGTTCGCGGCAACCCAGTCGCCGATGCGCCCAAGAGCCTTCTGCAGGTTCTCCACGGAGTTCGCGTAGCTAAACCGCAGGTAACCGTCGCCGTACTCGCCAAATGCAGTCCCGGCAAGACAGGCGACCCCGGCCTCGTCCAGCAGACGGGTCTGGAGTTCCTTGGATGTGTAGCCGGTGCCTGTGATGTTCGGGAACACGTAGAAGGCGCCCTTGGGCCGCAGGCACTTGATGCCCGGGATGCCGTTCAACCCGTCCACGATCACGTCGCGGCGGCGCTTGAACTCGGCGACCATGGCTTCGGACTCATCGAAGGGGCCCTTGAGGGCGGCGATGCCTGCGCGCTGGGTGAACGCAACCACGCAGGAGGTGCAGTTGGTCTGCAGCTTGGCAATCTGCTCGGCCAGCCACGCAGGTGTCGCGCCCCAGCCAAGGCGCCAGCCGGTCATGGCGAACATCTTCGAGAAGCAGTCCAGCAGGATGGTGCGCTCCAGCATGCCCGGGATCGCGGCGATGCTGTGGTGGGTACCCTCGTACAGGATCCGCTCATATGGCTCGTCGCTCATGATCCACAGGTCCTTATCG
>JAGPGE010000406.1 GCA_018056145.1 Armatimonadota bacterium | reverse complement strand
CGACGGATTCCGGTCAGGTTGCCATGCAGACCAACATGCGGGGAGCCGCGCCGGCCGATCAGGACCCCGGCAAAGAGCGCACCATGTACCTCACCCTGGATGGTGGCTGGGACATGGCGGACCTGCACTACATGCTGAATGGCGAGCTCAAGGCTGCCTATGACGGCAAGGGCCTGAAGATGACGCCCGAAGAGTTTGAGACCCACGTGACTGCGAAGAGGGAGGAGTTCAAAACGAAGCTGGAAGAGGAGATGAAGGCGCGCAAAGAGGCCTCCAAAGACGAGGGCTAAGCGTCCGCTTCCTGCCGTCATCCAAAGGCCCGGCTCACGCGAGCCGGGCCTTGTGATTCTCCACGCTGTGCCGACGGGCTCTACTTCCTCGCCTGCTCGAACGCATACCCCGCCCGCAGCACAGTATCCTCCGTGAACGGCGCGCCCATGATCTGCAGGCCGATGGGCAGATGGTCCTGCATCCCGCAAGGCACGTTCATCGCGCAGATACCCGCGATGTTCACCGGAATCGTGCAGATGTCCGCGAGTTTCATAGCCATCTGGTCGAAAGCGCCGAAGTTCCACGCCACACAGGGGGACGTGGGCGAAAGCAGGATGTCGAACTTCCCGAAGGCCTCGTCGAAGTCGCGCTTGATGAGGGTCCGCACTTGCAGCGCCTTCTTGTAGTAGGCGTCATAGTAACCGGCGCTCAGCGTGTACGTGCCCAGCATGATACGCAGGCGCACCTCATCCCCGAAGCCCTCCGCGCGGGTCTTTGAGTACATGTCGTGGATATCCTCGGAGGGCAGTTCGGTCCGGTGGCCGTAGCGCACCCCGTCATACCGTGCCAGGTTCGAGGAGCACTCCGCCGGGGCGATAATGTAGTACACGGGCAGCGAGTAGTCGATATTCGGCAGGCTGACTTCCTCGCACTCCACCCCAAGACTGGTGAGAGTCTCCACTGCCTGCAGGATGGACTCCTTGACCGGCGCGTGGATGCCCTCGCCGTACACCAGTTCCTTGACAATCCCCGCCTTGAGGCCCTTCACGTCATCCCCCAGGCAAGCCAGGTAATCCGGGGGCTCCATACCGGCGCAGGTCGAATCCATGGGGTCCGGCCCGGCGATGGTCTGCAACAGCAGCGCGCAGTCCCGGACATCCCGGGCGAAAGGCCCGACCTGGTCCAGCGAAGAAGCATAGGCGATGACCCCGTAGCGCGACACCCGGCCGTAGGTGGGCTTCATGCCCACGATCCCGCATAGTGAGGCAGGCTGGCGGATTGAGCCGCCGGTGTCGGTCCCCAGCGCGAGGAAGGCTTCCCCTGCCGCAACCGCCGCCGCGCTGCCACCCGAAGACCCGCCGGGCACCTTGTCCAGGTCCAGCGGGTTGCGGGTAATCTGCAAGGCGGAGTTCTCGGTGGAGGAGCCCATGGCGAACTCATCCATGTTCGTCTTGCCCAGCATGGGCATGCCGGCCTCGTGGCACCGGGCCACCACGGTGGCATCGTACGGCGGTACGAAGTTCTCCAGGATCTTGCTGCAGCAGGTGGTGCGCACGCCCCGGGTGCAGAAGAGGTCCTTGTGGGCGATAGGCACCCCGGCAAGCGGGCCAAGCTTTTCCCCCGCCGCGCGCTTTTCGTCGATCTCGGCCGCGGCGGCTTCCGCGTGGTCCCGGGTAAGCAGGACGAAGGCCTTCACGTCGTCCTCAACCTGCCCGATCTTGTCGAAGCACGCCGCCACAGCCTCGCGCGCACTCACCTCGCCCGACTGCAGTTTCAGGGAAAGCTCGTATGCACTGAGTTCGGTCAGAGACACGGTAGACCCACCTTCGCGGTCAGTTCGCGGAAATCGGCAGACGCACGCCGGCCTACTCCTCAACAATCCTCGGCACCCGGAAGTACTCCTCCAGGCCGTCCGGGGCGTTGGCCACAACTTCCTCAACCGGCAGGGACGGGCGCACCTCGTCCTCTCGGTATACATTGCGCATGGGGATCGCATGAGACGTGATGGGCACGTCGGTGGTGTCCAGCTCCTGCAGGGCGCGGAAATGCTCCAGCACCCGGTTCAGGTCCTGCCCCACGCGCTCCAACTCCTCTTCGGTCAGAGCGAGATGGGCAAGTTTGGCGACGTGCTCAACTTCCTGGCGCGAGATCGCGGGCATCGTGAATCACCTTTGCGAAGGACGAGAGGGACTGTGCGGATTGTAGTCGCGGACCGGGTTAGCGTCAAGGAAGAGGAGGGTGCCCCGCCATGCCCCGCACGGTGTGCTGGTTCGTACGAACACTGCCTTGGCTGCGCCGAAAGCAGTGCCACCCGGCCCGGTCCGCAGGACCGTCGCCTGAAGGCCCCCCGCCCCGCGCTTCAGCGCGGGGCGACCTTGCGTCACAGGCCCCGTGCCTCACACGTCGGTACTGTCCAGCAGCCCCCGGCGCAGCGCGCTGCGGCGCACCTGATCCATCGAGATCTTATTGTCGCGGATCTCCAGCACCTGCTTGTCCTGCAGAGCGATCTTGTTGGGCTCCAGGTCCGTGAAGAGCAGCACTCCGGGGCCAACCAGGGAATTTGGGCCGATCTTCACGCCGGGCATCAGCGTGGTATTGCTGCCGGTCTTGCAGTTGTCGGCCATGATGCAGCCGAGCTTCGGCGTGCCTGAATCCATGCGCCCCTTGCCCACGACCTCCACCTGCACGTTCTCCTCGTCGAAACGGTAGTTTGCCGTCACGGTGCCAGCGCCCAGGGAGCAGTAGTCGCCGACAACCGAATCCCCCACATACGAGGCGTGGGTCCAGCATTGCTCGCCGATGACCGAGCGCTTCACCTCGGTGCCGAAGCCGATCACCGTGCCGTCGCCGATGGATGAACAGGCGCGAATCAGACAGTTGTTGCCGATGACCGCGCCATTGCCGATGTAGCACGGGCCTTGGATCACCGCATGTTCGAAAACCCGCACGTTCTCGCCGATGTAGATGTGCTCGCCTTTGAGCACCGAGTGTTCGGAGATCTGGGCGCTTTCGGCGATATGGGTGGGCTGGTGGGTGAGGAAGTATTCATTGAGCACCAGCAGGTCCCATGGGAGCTTGTAGGAGCCGAAGAAGTCGCAGTATTCCACGGCCTCCACCTTGCGGCCCTGGTCGATCATTTTTTGGATCGCCTGCTCGTACTGAGCGTCTCCGGGGGGGCACTGGCGGATGTACTCGAAGATGTCCGGCGAGAGCATGTACACGCCGATGACCGCGTTGTTCGACGGCTCCTTGCCCTTGTCGGGCTTCTCAACGATGCCCGTGACCCGCAGCCCGTCCCCGCTGGTGTCCAGGCTGAGAATCCCGAACTTCCAGGTCTCCTCAACGGGTTGGCATGCGAAGACGGCGTCGGCATTGATGGCCACCGGGAGCATCTTCTTGACCAGCCCGGGGTCGAACACGTCGTCCCCGTTACAGACGAGAAACTTGCCGTCGCTGACGCGGGCTTCCGCGCTCAGGAGCGCATCGGCCATGCCCTTGGGCTCATCCTGGCGCACGTACTCGATGGTGACGCCGCTGTGAGACGAACCGAAATACTCCACGATCTGCTCGGACTGGTGGCCAACGACAACCACCGCATGGCGCACCTCGGCGGCCGCAAGCTCCTCCAGGACGTACTGCATCAGCGGCTTGCCCAGGAGCTTGAACATGGGCTTGGGCTTGTTCACCGCAAGAGGGAAGACGCGTTTGCCCGTGCCGGCCGCCAGAATCACTGCTTTCATGACATTGCCTCCCGGACGAATTCCTTGCCCATGCTGACCAGTTGCTCCAGGCGCGACTCGTTGAACGCCTCGGCGTTGACCTTCATGTATGGCGATGTACCGCTGGGGCGCACCAGGAGCCAGCCGTCCTCCCAGTCCACACGCACCCCGTCGAGAGTGCTGATGCGGCCGTCAAGAGCGGACATCCGCTCGCGAATCCTGTCCATCACAGCCCGTTTGGCGTCTTCCGCACAGTCGATGCGGTTCTCGGACGAGTAGATAGGAGGGATGAAGCTCAGTTCCTCGCGCACCGTATTGATGTCCCGGTTGGCGAGAAGGAACGTGCTTGTGAACACCGTGGACGAGAAGAACCCGAACCCGGGAAGGATAAAATGCCCGCACTCCTCCACGCCTGCGACCGCGCCTCGATCATGCACCGCCTGGGCGATGTGGATGTCGCCCACCACCGTCCGGAAGAACGTGCCGCCCGCGTGGGTCACAGCGTCCTCAACATAGCGCCCCGACTCCGCCGAACCCACGATCTCGCCACTGCCGCCCGCCTGCTCCAGGGCAACGGTGGCCACGATGGCGTTGGCCCGCTGAAAGCCCAGGAAACCCTCGCGGTCCAGGAAGACAACCCGGTCATTGTCGCCATCCAGGCAGATTCCCGCATCCGCCTTGCTGGCACGGAGGAACTCGATGGTCTTCCCGAGCGTGGAAGGCATCGGCTCGACCACCCGGTCGCACTGCTCCACATCGGGGACGCAGTTGACTTCGAGCACATCATGCCCCTGGCGGCGCAGAAAGGCCGGCAGGTGGGTGGAACTCGGCCCGCAGGCGCAGTCCAGCACGAGCCTCAGGGGCTCGCGCGGCGCCGGGCAGATGCGGGCGAGGTGTTCGTAGAGGATATCCGCGCCGGGCAGGAACTCCTCGTCGCCCATCGCTCCGGCACGGCATCCGGCGGAATCGTAGAAGCAGGCCTCGATGCTCTCCTGGTTCGCGCACATCCCGCGCGGGTCACACAGCTTGAACCCGTTGTAGTTAGGAGGGTTGTGGCTGGCGGTGATCATCACGCCCGAATCGAAGCCGAGCTCGCGGGTGAGGAAGTACAGGCCGGGAGTGGAGATGACGCCCAGACGGGTGACGTGGATCCCACAGCGGCGCAGCTCACCGGACAGGATTGCCTCGAGTTCCGGACCGCTGCGCCGGGTATCACGCCCAATGCACACGCGCTTGCCATCACCGAGATGCTCGGCGAAAGCCGCGGCGAGACGGACCACGAGAGGTTCCGTGATCTCCTCGCCGACCACACCCCGCACCCCGCAAGAGCCGAACAGCCCGTTGCTGAAGTTGTCAGGCAGCAATGAAGAGCGTCCTCCCGAGTTGTTGAGGCCTGTAGACTGCTCCGGTGCGCGCATCCCGATCAGCCATCCGCGGTGCGCACGGGGCCGCTGGAACCGGACGTGAGAGGTCCGCGCACAGGAGCAGGAGCACAACAATGGGAAAGGGTAATACAGATTCTGTGCCGCGTCAATCGCGAGGGGGGACCATGTCGCATCGCGCAGACCAAAGTCTCTTAACGACAGCCGGGCTTACAGGTTATACTGGGATGCTGACCAAGTGCGCCTTACCACAGACCAAATGCAAGGGAGACTGTCATCGTGTCCGAACACAAACATGTGTGCCCAACCTGCGGAGAAGCCACCTGTGAAGCGGGACACCTGTGCACCCCGGTCCAGGGGGACGAGCATGAGTGCGAATGGTGCGGCTCCATGATCGTGGATGAGCGGCATATGTGCAAGGGCAAGCTGCCCGAAGTCGCCTACATCTGCAATACCTGCGGCCGCACCGCTGTCTCGCCCGAGTACCTGTGCAAGCCCGAGAAGATCAACTAGGCCCTCAGAATGACCTTCCGGGAGCGCCACCTGGCCATCTTCCGCCGCGATCCGGTGGACCGCGTGCTCTGGCAGCCGCGCCTGGAGCACTGGTACACCGTGCACACCCGTAATGGTTCCCTGCCCGACCGCTACCGGGGCATGGGCCACTTCGAGCTGTACGATGAGCTGAACTGCTCGCCGCGAACCTACTTCATGTTCAACCCCTGCTTCAAGACGATTCAGGAGGGGGACGTGG
>JAGPGE010000405.1 GCA_018056145.1 Armatimonadota bacterium | reverse complement strand
CGGCGGACGTCAGATGCGAAGGCCGGGCCGTATAGTGCCCCTTCCGGAAGGCAAAGGCGGCCGGGGCGGCAAGGTGACCGCGAGCGATCACCGGGTGCGAGCCCCCGCACTACAGACGGCGAGGCCGAGGGCAAGGGCAGTCAGCGGGACAGCCTCTCGATCTCCTCTGCCACTGCATTGCGGGCGGCATCGAGCTTCGCGGCGTCAGTTTCATACGATGCGACGTCGAGCACCAATTGTGAACTGAAGGCGCGCATTCTCTCGAGGGACCAGGCCTGCGGGTCGTCGACGCCCTGGTCCCGGGCCTGCTTCGCGTACAGATCGCGCAGGATGCGAAGGTATTCGAAGTCGTCGATGCCCTTCCGCAAGAGCTTCAGGCGCAGGCATGGAATCGGTTTGGCCGGGACCGGCGGGTCCTCGCGCAGGGAAGGGTTGGGGTAGAGGAGGATGGCCTGGCCAGCCTCGTAGTGGTATAGACTGGTGCCGCCGCGACCGGTCTTGTACGGCTGGGGAGTGATGTCCTCCCACGGGTCGATGCCGTGGTAGAAAGTGGTCTGCCACAGTTGGGCTCCGACGGCGTCGAAGTGCGCGGCGCCCCAGAACCAGACGCGGTGCAAGAGTGGCGGCCCCTCCAGTGATGCCGGGATGTTGTACACCCAGATCTCTTCGCCCTGTCTTCTGCGCTCCTCTACGGACTTGACCTCGAAGTACGGGCGGCCGAAGGGGACTGACCAGGCCTTCACGGTGCCCCAGAACTCCTGAAAGGCCGGGCTTGTGGTTTCCCAGATCTTGAGGCCCGGGTCGCCCTCGAGCGCCACCTTGTGCAGTGCAACCACTTTGTCGAAGTAGTCGTGTTCCGGCTCGTCCCACAGGTAGAGATAGGCCATATCCAGCCAGCCTTTTTCACGCAGGTGCGCGCCGACCTGCCGCATGTAGTCGGTGAAGAGCCGGTCGAAGTCTCCCTCCAGCGGGTCCATCCCCAGCCACTTGCGGTGCTTTTCCCACCCCTCGCTTGTACCGCCGCCGAACATGGGACCTAGGAAGAACGCGTTGAAGCCTAACTCGTCGATTGCCCACTGAATGCGGGCGTCGAATGCTGCGAAGTCGCAGACGATTTTGCCGTCCTCCAGCCTCGCCGGGACCTCGACCGCCGATCCCCAGCCGCGGACGCCGTGCTCGTGGAGGACTTCGCAGATGTCGCGCTCGATCTCGGTGAGGGGGCGCTTGTCCCACGGCCGGAAGGAGGCCGCGCTGAAGGTGATGAGCGTGCGGAATGAGGGGTCCGACGGCAGCGCGAAATCGTAGACCCGCAGGCGCAGAGGGACGCGGGCGCTTTCGATACCGGCGGATTGGATGAATATGTTGCCGGAATACTCGCCTGCCGGCGCATTGTCAGGGACATGCACGCCGATGCAGAAGGCGGTGTTCCTGCCAGCCGGGGCTGTGACGGGCGCGGGATCAAGGAGGGGGTCGGGAGTGGGGCCCAGACGGGTCTGGGGCTGTCGGGCGGACTTGACGTTTGCGAGACCGACCGGCCACCAGTGGATGCGGGTTGCAGGGATGGTCGAGGGGCCAGAGAGGTCACCGGGGACGACCGTAACCGACCTCAGGTCTTTCGCGGGGAGGATGCTCGCCTGGAAGTAAGCCTGCTCGTTGCGGGCCGCGGAGAGGCTGACGGCCTCCGCGGGCTGAGCCCAAGAGGGGAGACCGTCTTCCGGGTATATGCGGGCTGCGATGTTGTCCGCCCAGAGGGTCAGGTCGGCAGTGCGGGACAAGACGACGGACATCTCGCAGACCCCGAGACGGCGGCGCTGGATGGAGTCGAAACGCTCTTGCAGGTCCTTGGGGAAGCTGCCCTCATAGACAGCGATGTCGTCGAACCACGCGTGGCATGGACCGCTGCCGGTGTCCTGAGTGGTGACGACCGGTGCGAGGGTGGTTTCGTCCTCAGTCGTGGTGTACTGGGCAAGGTGGAGGGTCCAGTCCTGGGTGCCGTACTGGTTGGGGTCGGCGAGAACGCGCTGCGCCTTGTTGCTCTGGAGCCACAGGTATGCGCGAGCGCGGTCAAAGCCCGCGGTCCTGCACCACCAGGCGACATAGTAGGTGGTGGAAGGCTTCACCGGAATCGCCGCCGCCTGGCAGGTAACGAAGGAGCGTGGCCGGATGCCCAGGCGGATGCTGTTGCTCCCGGAGTGGGCGATGGATGAGTCCACGATGAGGTTTTCGCCGGGCTTGCCGAACTCGCCGCCGGTCCAGTGCAGAGGCAGGCCGGTGGGTGCAAGCTCCTCGAAGCCTGGGTTCTTGAGCAGGTTCTCAGGCTCCTGGGCTGTGGCGCAAGCGAAAGTGAGTGACAAGAGAATGAGGCAGGCGATTGCTCTCATGACTGGTCTCCTGATCTGGCTGTGAGTGCATCGGTCGTTACCGCGACGCCCAGCGTTTTCGTGATGCCCGTCAGGACATCGCGCACGTCGATGACCCATTCCCCCGCCGGGTCGTTCAGGGCCAGCGGAAGGGTCAGGGAAGCTTCGCCACCGGGAGCGGCGACGTTGCGCGAATACCATTCCACCGGAGCCCCGGCCCCCGGCGGGGTGACGGAGATGCGGAAGACATGGTCAGATGCTTCAGGAGCAGCGAGAATGGACGCGCGGATGACGAGCCGGCCCGAGGCAGCTTCCGCCTGTGCCTCCAGGCCCGATGGCTCGTAGGGCAGCACGGATACGAAGACGGCATCACCCGGGGCGATGTCAAGGGTGATCCGGTCCAGGTGGCCGCGATATGCACCGGTGCGGCAGTCGTAGACATGACCGCGTGCGGGCAGGTTGAGAGTGATGGGGCCCTCCGCGGTTGCCTCTTTGCGGGGTGAGCGCACAAGCCCGATGAGCTGATTGCCTTCGAGTGCAAAACGGTATAGCTCAGCGTCGCGGGGAAGCACCGCAACCGAAGTCTGCCAGGTGACGGCCGGGGCGCAGTTCAGGCCCGCGATGCACCGGGTCAGGCGTGTGGTTGCGTCGTCGTCGCCGGCCTGCAGGAGGATGGCGCGCGTCCCGTCGAACAGGTCGGCAAGGGGTGATTCGGCACGGGGCTTGCCATGCTGGTCGAAGGTGGCGGGCATCACATCTGCGACGAGTTTTCCGCCAGCATCAACGAAGGCCCGGAGGGCGTCGCAGGCCGAATCGGGCAGGGCGACGCAGGAAGGCAGTGCGACGAGTTGCACGCCCGCGAGCTTGGCGGCACTGAGCTCCTCGGGCAGCGCGTACTCATATGCAAAGCCGTGGCGCTTGATGGCGGCGGCCATGGCGTCGTCCGAGGCGCGGTACGCGTTGTAGCCCTCGTCGGTGGGACGCCCGAGCCTGAGCGCAGGGCCGGCATACAGGACGTGCATGGATGGCTGCGAGTGGATGATGAGGGCCTCGGGCGAAGGGCGTTTCGCGACGCGGAGTGCCTTGCCGAGACCGGTCTGGAGATCGTGAGCAGCGGCGCTGACGGCCTGGCTCCGGCCCGTGGGTCGCCAGAGGGGATCCAGCATGTACCAGGGCGTGTACCCTTCCTTGCCGCTGTACGCCCAAGGCTCCAGCGGGTCCCACCAGATGGGGATGACCCCGCCGTTGAGCGCGAACCACCAGACGAAATGGCGGCATTCGGCGGCATTGGACTGGTACCCGAACCAGGAGACCATAGGCGCGTCGGTCCAGGAGCGGTTGCGATCCACCACGTGGCGGTGGAAGTAGCGCAGCAGGAGTTCCTCGTGGGGTGTCCAGAGGGCGAAGTCGGTGCCGGACAGGGAGTTGTAACGGTACGGATTGGTGAAGCTCATGCGGGCGTCTGGGATCCGGGCGCGCACGGCGTCGTGAGTTCGCGCGTAGGCGTTGGCCCACGCGCGCTCCTGGTAGAGGCGGAAATCCACCCAGCGCGAGGGGTTTTCGGCGCCCTTCATGTCAGCGAGCAGGGGGACCTGGATGTCCTCGAAGGACGCATAGTCGGTGTCCCACTCGGCGTTGGCGGCGGCGATGGCGCCGAACTGCTCGCGTGCCCAGGCAGCGAAGCCGTCACGGCAGAAGTCGCAGGTGCAAAGCTCGACGGACCCGTCCTGGTGCAGGTGGGTTTCGTCGTCCATGTTGTAGCCGTAGAAGCCCCAGGCGCGCCGCGCAGCGATGTGCTCGGTCACGCGTTTCCCCATGGCCTCGACTTCCGCCGGGTCGCTGAAACACGGATCGCGCCGGTTGCCAGTTCCCCTGTTGCGCATTCCCGCGCCGCTGACCCCACCGAAGGCGCTCATGCCGCGGCGGATCATGTACTCGTTCACGGTGCACGAGCGGATGCCGTTGGCCCGCAGGAAGGCGACCATGGAGTCCTCGAGGTGCTGCGGGCAGCGCACGTGCATCGCGGCGTATCCGGCGGCGAGAGCAAAGTCATCCAGATGATTCTCGGCGGCGGCGGGGATGAAGAGATCGCGCTCGAGACGGTCCGCGGTGACGCCGCGACCGCTGCGTGATATTGCTTCGACGGTAATGCGGTGGTAGACCGAGAGTGGCTGCGCGATCCTGAAGGTGAACTCGCAGGAAGTTGGTTCATTGACCCTCTGCTCAGAGAGGGCAACGACCCGGCCCCAGGCGTCGGTGATCCGCGCTGAGACGTAGACGACGCCAGGGCCGGTGAGTTCGCAGTCCACCGAGACGGGGAATGGCGCGTCAGGAACGGTCTCGGTCGGAGCAGCCAGGTTGGACAGGCGAGCGAGGGGTTTTTGTGTGGGCGCGAGACAGGCGGCGACATCCAGGGCACTGCCGTCGGCATCGCGCATCGTTACGAGGGCGATCACCGGGCCGGGAGCATTGCGGACGGCATCCGGCAGCGCTATGACCACATCGGACGCGTCCGGGCTGAGAGAGTGGGTCTCGGCGGCAAGCGGCTCAAAGCGACTGTCCCAGATGACGCTCAGCGTCGCCGGTGTCCGACCCTCCAGCCGGAGCCGCAGATGGTCGTCGCAGGTGATGCTCCCGATTCGGCAGGGCGTCTCGGTTTTCGCGGCCCAGAGGGCGGCTTTGCACAGCGCGGCCCAGCGGTATTCCCAGTAGCGGCAGAGGCCGGGCGCGAAGGGAGTGAGGCCGCTCACGCTTTCGGGCCAGTGGAGGCGCACGATCCGGCCCTCACCGTGTTCCTTGGAGGAGACCCAGGAAGGCGCGAGCTTCGTGGGCGAACTTGCGGAGAGGGCTTCGGCGGTGATCGCGCCCAGAATGTGGGCGGCATCGGACAGGTCGGGCTTGCCGGGAGCGGGGAGGAGATCGAGGAGGGTTTTGAGCACCTCGGGTTTCGCCGCTCCGCCGCCGGCCAGGGGTTCGACGGCAAGGAGTCCGGTTCCGCCTTGGACTGATGCGATGATGCTGTCGATGATGGACTGCTCGGACGGGCGCCCCGCAAGGATGATGAGGGAGTATTCACCCCGCGACAGGCGCCCGAGAATGCCTTCGGCATCGAAGGCGACCACCTCGTCCACTTTTCCTGAGCCGCGGTAGGTGGGGCAGTAGACGAGGTCATAGTCCAGGTCCAGGCGCTGCGCAAGCTCGGCGGCGTCGCGCTGGAACTCGCCGATGAAGATCAGGGCGCGGATCTTCCCACCAGGCAGCGGGGTGAACAACCGCGCGCAGGGGCTCTGCCAGGGCTCGGTCTCGGTTGGACGCCAGTCGGGGGGCACGCAGCGGGCGGATTCGGTGATGCCGGCCACACCGCGCAGACCGGGGAACATCTGGGCGTAGGCGTACTCCACCGAGCCCTCACGATTGGCCCGGTAGAGGCGGAAGGAGAAGATTCGCCGAGTGCCCTTGTCCACCACAATGCGGCCGGTGTACTTGCGGTACTCGCCGGCGGCCTCGAT
>JAGPGE010000404.1 GCA_018056145.1 Armatimonadota bacterium | reverse complement strand
CCAGGCGGGCGCGGAACTCACCCTTGCGCCCCGGCGCAACCGCAGACCGACCGCAGGGATCTGAGAAGCCGTTTCCGTCCGGACACGCTGAAGGATATGGGCGTGCCGTTGGCGAAAACATATGCATCGCCGCGCTGCAGCAGACGACACACTCGGTACCCGAGGGGGGACCTACGCAACTCCTCCGCCCCATCACCAGTCGCAGGAACCACTCTGGCATTGTGACCCTGTCCGACGGAGAGAGTGCATCTCCGCGCACCGCCGGGTATGGGGCAGACCAGTCCGTGCCGATGTCGCGTCCCAGACCCGTCAGGAGGCCGCAAGCGCATGGATGCACCCGAACAGGGCCAACTCGTCAGGCTCCGCAACAGGCATTACCTCATCCAGGACGTCAGCGAGCACTCGGACGACCGGGCTGTGCTTCGGCGCGTTTCCCTGGAGTGCCTGGATGACGATGCAACCGGCGAGCCGATCGAGGTTCTCTGGGAGCGTGAGGTCAACGCGGAGATACTGGACACCTCCGCCCTGCCGTCGCCCCAGGGATGGGACAGCGCCGGACGCTTTGGGGCCTTCCGCCACGCCATCAACTGGTCAACCAACTCGATGATCGAGGCGCCCGAGCTGCAGGCCCCGTTCCATGGCGCCATCGAGATCGAGGACTACCAACTCGTGCCCGTGGCGAAGGCCCTGACGATGGCACGAGTCAGCCTGCTGATCGCAGACGACGTTGGCCTGGGCAAGACCATCGAGGCCGCCCTGGTCATGCAGGAGCTGGTCACGCGCCAGTTGGTGCGACGGGCGATGGTGGTCTGCCCGGCATCCCTGCAAGAGCAGTGGCGCGAAGAGCTTCAGAGCAAGTTCAACCTGCCCTTCCGCATCATCGACCGCGAGGCCATTCAGCACCTGAGGCGCGAGTACGGGGTCCACGTGAACCCGTGGAACAGCTTCCCGCGGCTCATCACCTCGATGGACTTCCTCAAGCGCGAACAGAACCTACAGCAGTTCCGGGCATCGCTGGACAAGCACACTGCCCACCCGGCGCTGCGCGACTGGGACCTGCTGATCGTGGATGAAGTCCACAACTGCGCCCCGTCAGGGCGGAAGCAGTATGGGGTGGACTCCGACCGGACCCGGATGCTGCGGGAGATCGCGCCACACTTCGAGCACCGGCTGTTTCTGACCGCTACGCCGCACAACGGCTTCACCGAGAGCTTCACCGCAATCCTTGAGATGCTCGATCCCGACCGTTTCACACGCGGTCCTGAGCTCAACACCGCAGACCGCGACCGCGTGATGATCCGCCGCCTGAAAGACCAGATCACCGACGCCCTGGGTGAAAGGGTCTTCCCCCGGCGTGAGGTGGCCGCGATTCCGGTCTCCCTGGAAGATGAGAGCGCGGGAGATGCATTGAGTAAGTATGTAGCCTCGCGGCTGGAACGGTCCACCGCACGCGATGCCTTCGCGGTCCAGTTCGCCCTCACCATGCTGAAGAAGCGGTTCCTGTCGTCTCCACTGGCCTTCTGGCGTTCCCTACAGACCCATATGCGGTTTGCCGGAACCGCCGCCGAGGCCGCAGACCTCGGCCTCGTCGAGCGCATGAAGGACAAGGTCGACGAAGACTGGGACGACGACGAGGAGAAGGCTCTGCACGAGGAGACCGCACTGCAGGAGGCATCACGATTCTTCGGGCAGCGGACCGCTGATGAGATCGGATGGCTCAGGGAACTGAGCGACTTCGCGCAGGCGGCCCACAAGAAGCCGGACGAGAAGGCATCGGCGCTATTGCGCTGGATCGAGGAACACCTGTGCCCCGGTGGAGCCTGGGCCGACGAGCGCCTGATCGTCTTCACCGAGTACAAGGACACCCTGGAGTACCTGCAAGCAATCCTTTCCGGGCCCAACTATGAAGGGCGCATCCTGACCCTCTTCGGCGGCATGACCACTGAGCAGCGGGAGCCCGTGAAGGCCGCCTTCCAGGCATCTCCCGACGAGAATCCCGTCCGCATTCTCCTCGCTACCGACGCCGCCTCCGAGGGTCTGAACCTGCAGATGCACTGTCGGCACATCATTCACTACGAGATCCCATGGAACCCCATCCGTATGGAACAGCGCAACGGGCGCATTGACCGCCACGGTCAGAGCGCACCCGTGGTCTACTGCAGCCATTTCCGCTACACGAACCAAGCGGATCAGCAGTTCCTGAACGTGGTCGTCGACAAGGTCCAGACGCAACGCCAGGACCTTGGCGCCATCGGCGATGTCATCGCACGAGACGTCGAGTTGGCCATTCTGGGGCTGTCCACCGCCATCACGGACCCCAAAGACCGCAGGCAGCGCCAGGAGGAGGAGCTAAAGTCCGGCATTGCGGCGGACATGGAGGCCCGGCGCCTTCACGACCGCCTGCTCAAGACGCGGCAGGACCTGGAACTCGAGCCGGCAAACCTCGCCGCCGTCCTGGACGAGGCTCTCCGTATGGCCGGCAGTGAGGGGCTCCGACCCGTCGGCGATGGCGAGCTTGCCGGGCGGGCCCATGAATTGCGCGCACTACCTGCCTCGTGGGCGGACTGCAGGTCATCCATCCTGAACCCGCAGGGGCACCGGCTTAAGCTCGTGTTCGACCATGAGTTCTCCAAGGGCCGCAAGGACGTGGCCCTCGTGCACCTCGGCCATCCGCTGATGAAGCGGGCGATATCCGTGTTCCGCGGGTGTCTCTGGGAGCAGTCCACTGGCCATGCCCGGCTCCACCGTTGCAGTTACCGCATCCTGCCCGATCACATTCTGCCAGACCCCGCCCTCGTTGCCTTTGGCCGACTGGTCGCGATCAGCCGCCGGGGCGAGAAGCTCCACGAAGCGCTCATGCATGCGGGGGGCTGGATCAAGGGGCACAACATCGTTCCCGCTGATCGGGACCTTGTGGACGGGCTCCTCCATCAGCCCTTCGTCTACGAGCCCATACCAGCCCCACTGGGCGACAAGCTGCGCGCGCTCTTCCCCGCACACAACGTGGCCCTGGAGCAGATGCTGGCCCAGTTGCAGGAAGCCGAGACCCAGCGTCTCAAGGGCGTCCTGAGCGACAAAGCCACCACCGTCTCCCGCAGCATGCGCGAACTCATTGATGAGCGCCTGAAGGAGATCGACAAGCGCCTCAAGGACGCGGAGAAGGAATTCGAGCAGGCCCAGCTGCGGCTGTTTGATGACGAGGAACTCGGCCAGGTGCGCTGGGACCTGCGGTGGCTGCAGATCCGCCGGGACGACTTGGCCGAGAGGCGCAAGCAGGCCCCCGCGGCCGCCGCGGCCCGGTACGATCTCAAGAGCCTGCGGGTGTTCCCGCTTGCCCTGCTGTACCTCCTACCACGGTCCATGGCGGAAGGAGGCGGCCACTGATGCGGATGACCGGCTCCCGCAATCATGACTGGTTGTCTCTCGTCACCGTGTCGGGGCTCGTGGTGAGTGACCCCGTCCTCGCCGAGGCCTTCCCCGAAGGCCCGGAGCACATCCCGCCGGCCAACCACCGCGCATTCATCCGCGAGTGGGAACGCTACCAGCAGTGCCTGCAGGAGCAGCGCGCCGACGCACAGCCCCGCTGGTTGCGGTTCATCGCGGAAGATCTTCTGGGCCTGTCCGCCGAGCACTGGCTGCGTCACCCGGACCTCCCCGAGAGCGCCACGTGCCAACTCGTCGAGTATAAGCAGGTCTTGCGCCCTTCCTGGGTCCTCCTCGGCCCAGATGGGGAGCACTCCCTGCTGGTGTCCATCGTTCCGCCCGGACAGAGTTTGGACCGCAAGGAAGACCAGTCCGGCAAATGGCGCGCCAGTCCCGCCGTGAAGCTTGAGCGACTCCTGCGGGAGACCCGGGCGCAACTCGGCCTGCTCACCAATGGCCGTGAGTTCCGCCTCATGCTGGTGCCGCCCGGCCTGTCCGCGTCCCACATGACCTTCGAAGCTGGCACGTGGGCCGACGAGAAGCCCACCCTCGACGGTTTCTTCACCCTAATGCGACGTGAGCGCTTCTTCGGCCCAGAGGACAAGCGCCTTGCGAAACTCATCGCTGACAGCCAAGAGAAGCAACTTCAGGTCACGGACCAACTTGGCGATCAAGTGCGCAATGCCCTGGAGAGCTTCGTGCGCGGGCTGGATCAGGCCGACCGTGGCACTTCCGGGGAACTGCTCGCGGAAATGCCCCACGACCGGATCTACGAGATGGCGCTCATCGTCATGATGCGCCTGGTGTTCATGCTGTATGGCGAGGAGAACTACCTGCTGCCCCATGGCGAGGTACTCTACGATCAGGCATACGGTGTGACCCACCTGTACAGTCACCTCGCGGACCAGCGCCGACGTGCTCCCGAGTCCATGCACCAGACCTTCGATGCCTGGCCGCGCCTTCTCGCCACCTTCCGGCTTGTCCACGACGGGTGCTCCCACCCGGACCTCAACCTCATCGCCTACGGCGGCAAGCTCTTCGATCCCGCGCGCTTCTCCGTGCTCGAAGACCCACGGGTGCGCATCCCCAACGAATGCATCTACCAGATCTTGCGCAGCCTCTGTTTCGCGAAGGGCAAGCTCGGGCGTGAGACCGTCCCCCAGCGCCTCAGCTACCAGGCCCTGGACATCGAACAAATCGGCACCGTCTACGAGGGCCTCATCGACTACACCGTCCAGCGGGCGCCCGAGGACGATACCCTCCTCGTGTTCAAGGGTAAGGGCCAGTCCCTGCGGCCGCTCAGCGAAGTCTCCGGCAGGCTCACCGACAGCGCCTACCTCCAGGAGCAGACCGGTTTCTCCGCAAGCCGCGTGCAGAAGCTCCTCGAACAGCAGGAACTCCCCGAGGACCCGCCGGAGTACCTGCCGCCCGAAATCCTCTCCCATGCAGGGTTCATCGACGCCGTCATTCCGCCCGGGCACCTGTACGTCGCCCACCAGTCCGGCCTGCGCAAGGGCCAGGGCACGTACTACACGCCCAAGTGGATCACCTCATTCATCTGCGAACGCACCCTTGAGCCGCTGGTGTTCGATGGGAAAGAGGAAGCCCGCCGCATCCGCTCCCCCGAGGAGATCCTCGCCCTCAAGGTCTGCGACCCGGCGATGGGCTCCGGGGCATTTCTCGTGCAGGCCTGCCGGTATCTCGCCGACAGGCTCGTGGACAGTTGGGACCGCCTCGCCGCCGAGAACCCGGACCGCACCCTCACCATGCCCTTCGGCAAGCCCGTCAATGGCGGGCCGCCGGACATGGTCATTCCCGAGGACCACAAGGAAGCCGTCATCTGGGCCCGGCGGTTCGTGGCCGAACACTGCCTGTACGGGGTGGACCTCAACCCACTCGCCGTGGAACTCGCCCGCATGTCCCTCTGGCTCATCACCCTCTCGAAGGACAAGCCCTTCGAGTTCTTCGACCACAAGCTCAAGCACGGGAACTCACTCATCGGCTGCTGGACCAGCGACCTGCAGCATTACCCCGTGGCCGCCTGGGATCGCAAGGGCGCCGAGGGGCCCGTCAAGGAAGCCCTCAAACAGATCAAGAAGGACGCGAAAGCCCAGGCCGCTAAGCAGGAGCGGGACCTGCGCACCGGCACCCTGAGCCTCATGAGCCTCGACGTGGACGCCCTGCGGGCCGAGACCGCCGCGGAGATGCGCGAGATCGACGAGGTCAGCACATTCAGCCCCCAGGAGCGCGAGCGCCTCTACCAGCGCAATATCGTGCAGGATGAGCGCTACCAGGCCCTCAAGCGCATGTTCGACACCTGGTGCGCCCTCTGGTTCTGGCCCCTGCCTCACCCCCCGGCCCCCTCTCCTGGAAGAGAGGGGGAGAACGGCGGGGAGGCTGTACTTCCCCCTCTCACTTCAGGAGAGGGGGATACCGCGCGACAGCGCGGAGGG
>JAGPGE010000403.1 GCA_018056145.1 Armatimonadota bacterium | reverse complement strand
CCCTTGTACAGGACCGGCGAGTTGAAGTGGGACTGAAGCTCGGTATTCCGCCAGGCGAGTGACGGGGCGGACCCGCCCACCTTCACCATCCCGCAGCCCACCCTGTAGCCGCTGGTGATGAACACGTTGTCGCCGATGACCAGCGGGGTCGCCGCGTTCACATCAGCGTTCGTGGGCCAGGGGAATTGCCAGAGCGTCTTGCCGGAGGACTTGTCCACCGCGTAGAGCCCGTAGGCTGAGAAACACACATACTGTGGCTTGCCGCCGATCTTCGCCGGAACAGCCATTGCGTAGCCCGGCGCGCCAGGCAGGCCGCCGGTCCAGAGGGTCTTTCCGCTCTCTCGGTCTAGCGCCACTACGCCCGTCTTCCCGCCGGGGCAGAGGACCAGTCTGTCGCCGTCCGCAAGCACGGAGCCTGAGTAATCCCATTTCGGCCGCTGTCCCCCGTACTCGTTGACGATGTCCAGCGCCCAGAGCTTCGCCCCGGTCTTCGCGTCCAGACAGTGGAGCATTCCCAGGCGGCTGATGGTGTACAGCTTGCCTTTGGCGTAGGTCGGTGCGGCACGGGCGAAGCCGTAGTTCGCCTGGTTCGTGTCGGCATACCGAAAGGTCCAGACATCCTGGCCGCTGTTCAGGTCAATGGCGCGCACAATGTCCTCGCTGCCCTGGTGGTCAATGATGAACACCTTGCCGTCCGCCACCGATGGGACCGCGTACCCGTCGTCGGTCATATTCACGCGCCAGAGCTCCCTGGGCGGCCGGCTTTTCCAGTCCTTGTTGATGCCCGTGTCCGGGGCGATCCCGTCCAGGTTCGGGCCCCGGAAGTTGGGCCAGTCAGCTCCGCCGCTGGTCTTCGCGGCCTGTGTGGCCTGCGGAGCGGCCTGTGGGGGCGCGGCGGCCGTCTGGGCTGGCTGTGGCGGCGGGGGAGCCTGCTGTCCGGCGGCGGGTTGGGCCCGCTGGGGATCAGCGGCTGGTGCAGCCGCTGGTTCCGCAGGCGCGGCAGGCTGGGCATCGGTCGGAGCCATCGCGACCGGGTCCATGGCCACCGGCTCTTCGGCCTTCTTCCTGCATCCGGCGATGGCGGCGAGCATCAAAACAACGACCAGGGCCAGGAGCAATGACAGTCTGTTCATCCGGTTGGCGCCCCCTACACGGGTGAATACGGCGACGCGGTGCGAAAGCATACGCCTGTGCTGGGATAACGACTGCTGCGGCGACATGGTTCCGGGATGCCCGGAGGCTGGCTACTGATTCCTCACCAGGCCGAGGTACTGGGCGAGAAGCTCGATATTCCGCTCGAAGACGCTCATGTCGATCATGTCGCCGTTCGCCCAGAAGCCCAAGTCGCTCTGGCTGTCGATGGTCTCCCGGACTCGCCCTTCCAGGCTCTTCGCCAGGTCTCTCTTCGCTTGGTCGCTCAGGGGCCTGGGACTGCGCTCTTTGGCATATGCCGTGAGGCCGATCTCCATGATGCGGTCATACTCGCTCTTCACGGATGCTGGACTGTAACTGCCCTTGAAGGAGTAGTGTGTCGGGCAGTCGCTGTCGTCGTAGGTGAGCAGGTAGGTGTCCCGGGTGAAGTACAGGGGCTTGTTGGTGCCCAGTTCGTAGAAACGCGCCCACTTGCCCTTGTCCGCGCCGGTGAGTTCAGACACGCGGAACCATTCGAATGCCGCGGGGAGGGGCTCGAGGTACCGCTCATCCTGCAGGAAAGTGGCGATGCGGACGAGGGTGCGCATGACGCCCACAGATTCGGAACTGCAAGCTGACGGGGGCTCGAACTTCCTGGCCCAGCCGGGCTTGAGGTCCTCGTCATATTGCTGGGCCCATGTTGGCTGCCCTGGAAGCTGGGCGTCGATGATGAACTGCCCGGCCTTCACCACGGACTCCCTGGTGCGCGGGTCCCCGTAGGCTTCCCAGGCCCGCATCATCACGTCGATGCAGTCGGCCATCGAGTTGTCGTTGAAGGTGACGTAGCGGCTGTATCCTCGGCTGCTGCGGGGTGACCGCTGGGGCCAACCGCCGGTGGGAAGCTGTGCTTGCAGGATGAACTCGATGGCCGCCAGTGATGCCTCGTGGATCGCTGCGTCCTTCTGCTCCAGCGCGAGATCAACCGCCATCAGAAGCCGCGTGGCATGCTGAGTCACATTGTCGTCGAAAGTCGCCTGATTTCGGCCCCCCTTGAGTTTCGGGTCCTGGGAGTTGCGGTTGTGGCGATAGTACCAGGCTACCGCGCCGGCGGGGCTGTGGTCCACGATGTAGTCCCATCCGCCGCACTCCAGTTGCCCGTATACCAGCGAGTTGGCCACCTGCACGGCGGCATCGAGGTACCGCGGGTCCCCGGTCTCCTGCCAGGCGCGCAGGAACGCGAAGCCCACGCTGGGGCATCCGGGCGGCTGTATCCAGTTCTGGTCCGCGGTGGCGTGTCCTTCGCCCCACTGGTCCACGAACTTGCCTGTTTGCAGGTCGATCTTGTAGCTGCCCAGGTATCCGCCACCGACGGCGATTGTCTCTGTAAGGTACTTCACCGCCGCTGAAAGAGATTTCGACGCCTGCGCGGCGAGGTCGTCGCCCTGCGCCCAAGATCCGGCGCAGAGGATCAATGCCAGCAGGATTGCGAGTACGCCAACTCTCATGGTCTCCACCTTCTGTGTGCGCATATCCGTCGCCAGCCGGTCTACTGCGCCGCGAGCCTTCCTGCGACACTTACCTGCGACACGCACAGTTCGTCGATCGCGCCGTCCAAGAACAGGTACGGCAAGCCGGAAGACTCGGGTGAATTGCCGATCTCAAGCTGCCTGAACGCACCGGGCGCGAGCTTCCGCTGGAACTCCACCTGCTTGCCGTCGCCATCGACCAGCAGCCACAGGCGCTGGCGCTCGCCGGCGAGGTCCCATGATACGAGGATGTGGTGCCAGGCGGTGTTGTCGAGACCCGAGGTGCTCACGTTCGCACCGTCGGTCTCTTTCCCGTCCGGTGACTTCGCTTCCAGCCGCAACTGCACATCCGGGCGGCGGTACAGGTCCAGCGCGACGCCGGAGCCATCCTGGGTTTCAGCCGGTTCCAGGTGCAGCAGGTAATGCCAGCCCTGGTCCCACCACAACTGCTGGGCCTCCCGGGGCTTCACGCGGAACTCCACGGTGCCTGTGCGGGCGAGGTCCAGGGCTTCCAGGTTCACCACGTAGCGACCGTCAGGCACGCCCACATTGAGGGCCTTGCCAGTGGGGCCATCCACAAGCGCCCAGACGCCCCTCGCGCCGGCGAACTCACCCTCGAAGTCTTCAGCGAAGACCATGCCATCGGCTGGGGGGAGGCCCGGGGCAGGGAGGCTCGCAAGGCGCGCGCTGGTCTCCATCCGGGGCAGCGCATCGGGATCGGGCGCAATGCCTTCCCCCGGCTTTCCGGGCAGATCTTCCATGCGCGCCTGGTCGGTCTCGAACGTCCCGCGCACCACTGCCACCTGATCCACCACGAATCCGAGCTCCTGGGCGACCACGGCCAGCAGGACCTGCTCAGGCGCTTCCACGGTGAGGTTGTAGGCCATGGTATGCCAGCGTTTTTGGCCCGGAGGGACGCGGCGGTCGCGCTTGTCGCGGATAACCACGAAGAAGCCGTCCTGATCCCCCGCGGGAGCCCATACTCTCAGCAGCAGCGTGTAATCGCCCGGCTCGAGTCTCACCACGGCCCATGCGCCGCTGGTGGGCCGGGTCATCTGCATGGCCTGCCCGCCTGACGCGCCGGGGAGTTCGATGGGCGACAGGTCGCGGACCAGGCCGAACTTCTCCACCTCGCAGTATAGGATCACGTCATCGGCAGGGACCGTCGCCGCCTGACACAATGCCGGCAGAAGCGCCGCCAGGGTGGCAATGAGCAGGATGCACAGAGGCTGCTTCTCACTGAGCGTCATCGCACCTCAACCTCCGCGAGCCACATCAGATTGGGCCGGTGGATGCCTCCGCCGCCAGCGGGTTGCCAGATCCGCAGGCGCTGGGTGGTCACCGGGTCGAACGCAAATGTCGTCACCTGCGCGGGCTCCTCGCCGTTGGAGGGGGACTTGTAGATACTGCGCCAGCCGTCACCCTTTGGAACCTGCACTTCCACAGTGCGCGAGGTGTTGATCCGATCGGTGTAGTTCGCCCAGTAGACCGTCACCTCCCGGATGGTGCGCTCGCGGCCGAGGTCAATCTCCACCCAGTGCGGAGTGTCGGTCTCGGCGGAAGCCCAGGTGATGGTCCCCGGCAAGGTATCGCCGGGCAGCGTGGTGTTCCCGTCCTGGAGCGGCGCCGTGGACTCGTAGCCAGAGAAGCTGCTGTCCACGGTCATCGTGGTTCCGTGGGCGGCCAGCGCGAAGTTGTCCAGGTCCTGGCGGGCGAACTTGACAATGCCTTCGAGCCTGTTGCGCTGGGGCGAATTGTCCGTGACCGAGTAACGGACCTCGTGGCTGCCGTAATCCACCGCCGGGAGCTTCGCGCGGACCCAAAGGGACCCGTCCGCCTGGGGCTCAACACGGGTGCGGGGCAGTTCGCGGCCATTCAGGGAGACCTTGACGCTCCCGCATGCCAGGGCGTTGTCCGCATCCCGTGCGATGAAGACGATGCGCCGCGGGCTGGTCTTGCTGGCTCCCAGGAAGGTCCCGGTGGCCGGCTCGAGCCAGGCTGAATCCACGCGCAGGGCGAGCAGGTCTGGGGCCTCCGCGTCATTGATGTCCATGCCCGGCGGCGGGTTCACGAGGAGCATCGCCCGGCCGTTGGGCATCAACGACGGATCAAGTGCGATGACCACGCGGCCCTCGGCGGGAGTGAAGTCGATGGGCGTCCAGGGGGCGGAGTCATTGCGCAGGTACACCGTCCCGTTGTCACCGGCAATGGGCACTGAGACGGTGGCCGGGCAGGATGCCTGCACCCTGTACAACTGGGCACTGGCGCAGCATGCGGTGAGAACGACGCTGGCCGACAGGGTGAGTCGCCACAGGCGCGGCATGAGGTTATCCTCCGGAGACAGGTCACTTGCGGGTACCTTCTGACTTGCGCGTGTGGTACTATTGGACGCGGAAGAGCCTGTGACCTGCCCCACGCGAGGCATCATCCAGGGAGTGGTGTGATGCGTGTCGCTGCCATTCAGATGGCGCTGCGTTTCTGGCCGACCGAAGCGGATTTCGCGGGTTCGGTGATGGACTGGAGCCGCCGTGCTTCGGACGCCGGGGCTGTGCTGGCGGTGTTTCCCGAGGATGTGGGACTGCCCCTGGTCTGCCTGGACGACTACGACCTGGCATCCCGCGCCACCACGGTGACGGGCCTGGCGATGAGTCTCATCCAGCGTCACTGGAAAGAGATCGCCGGCGCCGCGTTCCGGCCAGGATTTCACCCGGCGCGGGTACTTTTCCAGGGCAAGGCCGCGCGCATGGAGGAGGTCTACAATGCCGCCTTCTCCGCCGCGGCGCGGGAATGTGGCCTGCATATCGTGGCCGGGAGCCTACCGCTTCCCTGCGGGAGAGACGATGCGAAGCCGCTGCACAACCTGTCACGCGTCTTCGGGCCGGACGGAAAGCGGGTTGTGAACTCCTGCAAAGTGGAACTGCTGGATATGGAAGCCCGGGACCTGGGCCTCCAGCCCGCTGGCGTGGAGGAACTGGGCGTTTTCGACTGCGGAGAGAGCCGTGTGGGTGTGGCCATCTGCAAGGATGTCTGGAACCCCTCAACCATCTCCCATCTCTCCGGGAAAGGCGCCCAGGTGATCGCTTCGCCCCAGGCAAACCCGGCGGCATGGGACGAAAACGAGCAGGCGTCCAATCGCGAGGGGCTATACGCGCGCTGCCGGGAACTTGGCGTGGCGGGCATACAAGCCATGGGTGTGGGGAATCTCGCGGGCCTGGAATTC
>JAGPGE010000402.1 GCA_018056145.1 Armatimonadota bacterium | reverse complement strand
TTACCGTAGCCCGGATTGGTCTTGACCGAACCGTCCTTCATCCGGAAGCGCCGGTTGAAGGCCAGACCGTGAAGTTCGCCGCATCCCACCCGGACATGGGCCGGCCGGGCAATCTTTGACGCGACGGCCACCGCGCCGGAGATGGCTCTTGCCACCGAGAGCAGATAGTCGGGGTCCGCCTGGGACATGAGCACCTCGCCGGTGGGCCCCCCGGTGTGGGTGTGGGTCGCCGTAATGAGCATCGGCACCGGGCAGCCAAGAGAGCTCTCCACGAAATCCCGGGCTTTCGCAATGCAGGACGCTTCCAGGAAAACGCAGTCCACCGACACCAGCGCCAGTGAGTCGCTGCCATTTCCGAACCATGCGGCCCGGACATAGAGCGGGTCATGGGTGCCTGTGGCGTAGTGCTTGAAGAAGCCGCCCGGCATCTCGCTGCCTACTGCGGGCGTAATGTCGACCTTGGCGAACCCTGCCTGGAATGCATCCATCATGGCAGGTCCCTCAGGCCGAGGATCGTGGCGATGTTCGCCTTCGCGTCCGTGGTCACGTCGATGGCCCCCGATGTCGACGTGAAGAGCGTGGTGACCCCGGGACCATGCCCCGCCGTCACGCAGCCGCCGTGCACGACAATGCCCACGGTGATCGCTCCCGTCTTGTAGATGCGCCCGTAGGTATTGTCGGCGTCCAGGATGGCCACGATATCGCCGAGGCGCAGATCAGCCAGGCCGTACTCGGCGACGACCGCGGGGTCCGAAAGCTGGACATCATAGTCGCCACGGGCCACGTTGTCCCGCCCGAGCCCGCTGCCCATGATGCAGGCGGGGATGGACTTGGCCACTTTCACCTGCAGCCTGCCGTCCTTCACCTTCACCTTCATCTTCTTCAGCATGCGCGGGTCGAGATTGTTCACGCTCACTTCGGGCGCGTCCAGCAGCTTGAGGCCCATGCCGCGGCCCCAGACTTGGATCTTGTTTCCGTACCGGAGCTTGCGCAGCACGGCTTCGGGGAAGTCGATGAAGACGTGCTCGATCCCGCCATGCTTGCCGGTGACCACGCCTTTTTCGCCCTCGGCGGGACCGTCAAGCACAACGGCTTCATTACCCACGCAGGCGTACAGATTCAGGCCGTTGTTCTTGTTGGCGTCAGGGTTCTTCAGGCTGACGGCGGGCTCCAGGTGGTCACACTCGAAGCCCAGAACCGGGTCGCCGACCCGAACGTTGGTGCAGATTCCACCCGTGCCGGGGAGCATCAAGGGCTCGCCGCTCGGGGTGACCCTCCAGGCGCCCGGGGAAGTGGGGTGACTCGGCTCTCCGACAACGGCGACTTCAACCAGCCTGTCTTCATTGGTGCGCAGCATGTCTGGCCCTCCTTCGTGGACAGCACCCCGGCTTCCGGGGACTCGTCTCCTGTTCGCCCCGAACTCCCCTTCACCTCCACGGGGGCAGGACTGCCGCGCTTCACGGCGAACCGACTCCGCATGACCAGTGCGCAGGCGAGACAGAGCATTATCATCGGCACCGCAGGGCACGTGGATCACGGCAAGACCGCCCTGATCCAGCGCCTCACGGGCATCAATACCGACCGCCTCAAGGAAGAGCAGGAACGCGGCCTCACCATCGATCTCGGCTTCGCGTGGTTCGACCTGCCTTCCGGAGCGCACGCCGGGATCGTGGATGTCCCCGGCCATGAGCGTTTCGTGAAGAATATGCTGGCAGGCGCGACAGGCATCGACCTGTTCCTGCTGGTGGTCGCCGCGGATGAGGGCGTCATGCCCCAGACCCGCGAGCACCTCACGATTCTCGACACCCTCGAGATCGAGGCGGGAATCGTCGTCCTCACCAAGTCCGACCTGGTGGACGCCGAAACGCTGGAACTGGTGCAGGAGGACATCGCGGAGGCTCTGGAGGGCACCGCATTCGAGGGCGCGCCGATGGTGGCGACTTCAGCCCGCACCGGCGCGGGCTTTGACGAACTCATCACGCTCATCGACCGGGTGGCTCTGGGTGTCTCGCCGCGCGACATTGCAGGGCCCACCCGGGTCCAGGTTGACCGGGTCTTCACGATGAAGGGCTTCGGCACCGTTATCACCGGCTCGCTCACCCGCGGCAGGCTCCGAGTGGGACAGGAGTTGGTGGTGCTCCCCGCGGGAAGGGCCACTCGGGTCCGCGGCATCGAGGTCCACGGCAGCCATCTCGAAGAGTGCATCGCCCCTGCCCGGGTTGGCGTGAATCTGGCCGGGCTGTCCACCGACGAAGTTGAGCGCGGCGACCAGCTTGTGGCTCCGGGAAGCATGAAGCCCTCGTGGATGCTGGACGTGCGGCTGAGGCTGTCGGCCGACGCGGACAGGCCGCTGGCATATCGCGAGCGTGTCCGGGTCCATCACGGGGCGGCCGAGGTGCTGGGCCGTGTGGTCCTGCTGGACAGCGACTTTCTGGCGCCCGGGGACAGAGGTCTGGCGCAGTTGCGCCTTGAGACCCCGGTTCCGGCAGCTGCCGGCGACCATTTCGTGATCCGTCGTTATTCGCCCGCCCAGACCATCGGCGGCGGCGTGGTGCTCGATCCCGCACCCGCCAGGCATCGCAGGCGGCAGGCGGATGTCCTGCAGCGCCTCGAGGCGCTTGAGTCGGGTGCTGAGCAGGAGCGCGCCCGGGACTGGTTCGCATCTCGCGGGGCCCAAGCCGCCTCGTCGGAGGACCTGGCCAGGGGGCTGCAAATGGACGACGATCAGGCGGAAGCCCTCGTGGACAGCCTGCTGGAGTCGGGGAGACTCGTCCCGCTTGCTCCCGGCAGGTACCTGGACGCCGGTGTTGCCGAGCGGACCCTTGCCTCCGTGACGGAAGCCCTGGGGGCCTACCATCGGGCCAATCCACTCCGGCCCCACATGCCTGTTCCCCGGCTGCAGACCGCCCTGGGCAGTCCGCCGCCTGAGACGCTGCAGTGGGCGGTGTCCGAACTGTCGGCGAAGGGATCCGTCGTCAGCGAGTCCGGAGGGGTCAGGCTCTCAAGCCACACCGCCGCGCTGGGCCCGGAGCAGGAGAGCGCACTTGAGGCCCTGTACCGGTGGGCGGAGGAAGCTGCCCTCGCGCCGCCATCCAGGGAGGAAGCTTGCGCCCTCCTGGCCCCGGCGGGAGACGCCCGGTCATTGCTGGAGCTTGCCCTGAAGTCCGGCAGGCTCGTGGATGCGGGCGAGTACATCATCGCCGCCCCCGCTCTCGAACAGGCGGCCAACGCCCTGGCAGCCCTGCACGCGGAGAAGGGCCCCTTCGCTGTCGCCGATGCCCGCGATGTGTGGGGATCCAGCCGCAAGTATGTCGTCCCTCTGCTCGAGTACCTCGACGGCACTGGGTTCACACGCCGCTCCGGCAACACGCGAACAGTGACGCGCCCTCCGGGGCCACGTGAAGGCGTCCGGTAACCGCCTTGACAGCGGACCGCAGGTCGGGCAACCTTCCTGCAGGTGATTCCGTGTTCTCATGGCTTAGGCGCAAGAAAACTGATCAGCCGCGCGAGGAGGACTTGCGGGGGGACTTGCTGCGATGTGCGTCCTGCGGACAGACCTATAACCCGCGGTACATGCAGTACTGCGCCCGGTGCGGTGAAGCAGTCCCGGATGAGCGAGGCAAGCTGCCCCGGCCCGGTCCCATGGACGGGATGGGCGCCAGAGGCGGCGCTCCGGCGGGCCTTGCACCAGTCGAGCGGTCTGGTGCTGACATCGCTGCGGAGGAAGCCGCCGAACACGCCGACTGGCGGCCGTCGCAGGCCGTCGATGACATGGTGCTGGAGTACCGCAACCGGCTGAACGAGGCCCCGGAGGACCACAGCGCCCGGTTCGCCCTGGCCCTGGCGTATGTTTTCGCCCAGCGCTGGGAGCAGGCGGCCCGGGAGTTGGAGCTGGTCATTCAGGCCCTGCCCGAGTACGCGGACGCCCGCTACCGGCTGGCGCTCTGCCGGGCGCAACTGGGCCAGCGCGATGCGGCCGTGGAGGCCGCGCGAGCCGCAATTCGTCTCGAACCAGGACAGAAACGCTATCAGAGGCTTCTGCAGTCGCTGGAGCACGAGCCACGCGATGACACCTGATGCCCCCCCGCAAAAGCTCTATCGACTGCTGATGCTGCTGGCCGCCGGCACCTTTCTCGCGCTGATCTCGGCGGGTCTGGGCGTGCGTGAGTTCTGGACCGACGAGATCATCACCGCCGGGCACGTGCGAACCCTCGCGTCGACCGCCGATGCCTTCCACCCGCGCGGCTTCTATGTGCTCCTGTACGGGTGGAAGCAGATCTTCGGCGACAGTGATCTCGCCCTGCGCGCCTTTTCGGTTCCCTGGGCGATGCTGGCATTCGTGCTGGCCTGGGCCATCTCCTCGCGCCTGCTCAAGCCCGGCCAGACCGCGCTCGCGCTGTGGCTGATCGCCCTCTCGCCGTTCCTCATCCTGTACTTCCGCATGGCCCGGTTCTACTCGCTTGTCACGGCGCTGGTCCTGCTGGTGGCCTACTGCGCGGTGCTTGTGACGCAGGTGGGCAAGCGCCGTCACTGGGTAGCACTGGCCGTGGTGAGCCCTTCTCTGGTCTACACCAACTATCTGGCAGCCCTGCTCCTCGGGCCGCTTTTCCTGTGGCTGGGGTGGATAAACTGGCGCCGGGGTCAGGTCTGGCGGTTGCTAACCGCCATGGCGCCGACCGCAGTTGCGGCCGTCTCCGTGGGAGCCTGGGTGCTGCGCGTTACCGGCAATATCAGCGCCATCGAAGCCGGCGCCGCCCATGCATCGTTGTCCCATGTCCTGCTTCGCCTGGTGCTGCCGCCGTTCATCTTGGCTGTTGGAGAAACCACTGATCCGTGGCGCATCTGGGTGACGCTCCCGGCCTTCGCGGCGGCGGCAGGTTTCTTCATTCTGGGCCTGGTCTCCAGTCCCAGGGAAGCCGCCTGGGCTCCGCTGCGCTGGTCATGGCTGATTTCGGTGGTCGTCGCCGCAGCGGTCCTGACCACGATTGCCCGCGGTGAACCCCTCTCGGCTGCCGCGCGCTCCACAATCTTTGCCGCGCCCCTCGCGTACATGCTCATGGCCGTCGGAGCCACGCGCATCGGAACCAAGTCGCTGCGCGCTGCGGCCATCGCGGTGCTGCTGGTGGCCAACGTGTACGGGCTGCGCAATTACTTCGCGGGCACCCAGTTCCTCAATCCTGGGTATGCGGTGCCATGGCGGGAGATCGTCACGACCATCCAGCAGAGCGAGCAGCCAGGGGACCTGGTGCTGGCGTTTTTCGAGTCCACGCCGGGGCGCTATGGGGAGTTCGGGAGATTTATCACAGGCCGGCCTGACTACGCGCCGCACGAGCTGGAGCCGGTGGAGAACTGGCCCGGGGGCGGTTTCCGGCTTTGGCTCATTGGCAGGGACCGCGGGTCGGCGGAGGCCCGGCGTCTGCAAGAGACCACCGTGAAGCACCTCACCCCGCGCGCAGCGCGGGTCGAGATCACGCGCTTCATGCCTTACTCACCCATGGACCGCAAGTTCCGCAGCTTCTTCCTCAGGCGGCCCGTGCCCGAGTCCCATATCACTGTCTATCTGTTCATTCCGCCGGACGAGCCCCGCGCGCCGGAGGATGCGCCGAGGTTCCTCACGGGCGGACGCGCACCATCTGACCGCACGCGGCCGACTCATCCAGAGCAAGACACACTCTGACCGTCCGCAGGCCGTCCGCGATGTTGGGCGCGCAGTCCCGGCCTGACAGCGCGCAGTCCACGAAATGGTCCACCTCCTGCTGGAACGGGTGATGGGCCACGTCGCCGCTGTTGGGCTGGATGCAGGGGATCTCCATGAAGTCCGACTGTTCCGGCGCCAGCTTCTTCGACCAGAGCCGGTTGTCCCGCACTGTACCACCGGTGCCGA
>JAGPGE010000401.1 GCA_018056145.1 Armatimonadota bacterium | reverse complement strand
TGTCCAGGGGCTTCCGCCCCTGGCTATAGGCGGTCGCCCCCTTCGGGGGCTCATTGGGGCAAGAGGATGGCTACCGTGTCCAGGGGCTTCCGCCCCTGGCTATAGGCGGTCGCCCCCTTCGGGGGCTTGACGGCTGAACGGCACGGTTGGTCGTGGCCGTCTCTCACGTCGTTGTTGAGTCTCTGCCTTCAGCCTATGGCCTTCAGGCCCCAACGGGGCCGTACGCGTATAGCCAGGGACACAAGCCCCTGGAAACCCGTGCCTTCAGGCCCCAACGGGGCCGTTCGCGTATAGCCAGGGGCGGAAGCCCCTGGAAACCGGGCGCACGACATCCCGAAGAGCCCCAACGGGGCGACAGACCCCGGGGTCATGGGTGCGTGTAGGCGTCCGGTGGTTCTTCGCGCCGTCGTGCCGTCGCCGTCGGTTGTTCGCCTTCAGGCCCCAACGGGGCCGTTCGCGTACAGCCAGGGACACAAGCCCCTGGAAAGGGAGTTCGCAGGAGAACATAGATGCCTGACAACGAGAACGGTCAGATCGGTCAGATTGAGCCCATTTCGCTGCAACAGGAAATGTCCCAGTCCTACATGCAGTTCGCCATGAGCACCATCATGGCCCGTGGGCTGCCGGACGTGCGCGATGGCCTCAAGCCCTCCCAGCGCAGAATCCTCGTCGCCATGCGCGATGAGAACCTCACCCCTGACAGGCCACACTCCAAGTGCGCCGCAATCGTCGGGGAAACGATGAAGACCTACCACCCGCATGGGGATGCGTCGATCTACGACACCCTCGTGCGCATGGCCCAGGACTTCAGTCAGCGCTATCCCCAGGTTGACCCCATGGGCAACTTCGGGTCGGTGGATGGTGACCCCGCCGGCGCGCCGCGCTACACGGAAGCGCGCCTGTCGGGCGTCGCCATGAACATGCTGGAAGACCTTGACAAGGAAACCGTGGACTTCCAGCCCACCTACGACGAGCGCAACCAGGAGCCCGTGGTTCTTCCATCGATGTTCCCGAACCTCCTGTGCAACGGTTCGCAGGGCATCGTCCCGGCGTATGCCACGAACATGGCGCCCCACAATGTCTCCGAGGTTGTTGACGCGTGCATCGCTGTGCTGGACGCCCCGGACCTGGGCACGAATGAACTGATGAAGCTCATGCCTGGCCCGGACTTTCCCTCGAGGGGCTTCATTCTCGGCACCAAGGGCATCCGCAGCTACTACGAGACCGGTCGCGGGTCAGTGGTCATGCAGGCCCGGGCAGTCATTGAGCCGCTGGACCGCAACCGCACCGCGATCATCGTCACCGAACTTCCCTACCAGGTCTCGAAGGCCGCGCTGCTCATGCAGATCGCGGCGCTGGCCGAGGAGAACAAGGTTCAGGGCATCTCCGACCTGCGCGACGAGAGCGACCGCAAGGGGATGCGGATCGTGATCGAACTCAAGCGCGACGCCAACCCCAATGTAGTGCTGAACAACCTGTACAAGCGCTCGCAGTTGCGGACGAGCTTCTCTGTGAACATGATGGCGCTGGTGCCGGTTGCGGGTAGTCAGGCCGTCGTGCCGCGGCTGCTGAACCTCAAGGACTGCATCAAGCTCTTCCTGGCGCACCGGCGCGAGGTCGTCACGCGGCGCACCCAGTTCCTTCTCAAGCAGGCCGAAGACCGGGCGCATATCGTCGAAGGCCTGCTGAAAGCCCTGGACGTGCTGGATCAGATCATCGCCATCGTCCGCTCCAGCGAGAACCGCACCGACGCCCGGCACAATCTCATGCAGGAGTTCGGCTTTTCCGAGCGCCAGGCAGAGAGCATTCTCGCAATGCAGCTTGGCCAGCTCACCCGGCTGAGTCGCATCGAACTGGAGAAGGAGATGTCCGAGCTTCAGGAGGCCATCAACCAGTACAAAGAGATCCTGGGCTCCGAGGAGAAGAAATCGGAGGTCATCAAGGGTGAGCTGCGGCGGGTGAAGCGGGAGTTCGGGGACGACCGGCGCACGCGGATCATCCCCGGCGAGGCTGAAGAGATCAGCATGGAGGACCTGATCGCGCAGGAGGACATGACGATCACCATCACGCGCGACGGGTACATCAAGCGGCTGCCGGTGGACACCTATCGCCTGCAGAAGCGGGGTGGCAAGGGCATCGTGGCCCTCAACAAGAAGGAGGAGGACACGGTCCGCGACCTGTTCGTTGCCACCACCCACCACACCATGCTCTGTTTCACCGACCGGGGCACGGTGCACCAGCTCAAGGCCTATCAGGTGCCAATGGCCAGCCGCACCGCTCGGGGCACGCCGATCATCAACCTGGTGCCCATCGAGCAGAGCGAAGCCATCACCGCGATGATACCCATTGAGAGCTTCGACATCGGCGGGTATCTTGTGATGGTCACCTCCGGCGGGCTCGTGAAGAAGACCGCGCTCACGGAATATGATACGAACCTGCGCGCGCGGGGTCTCATCGCCATCAACCTGCGCGATGAAGACCGACTGAACTGGGTCATGTGGTCGGACGGCAACAAGGACATCATGATCTCCACACGCGACGGAAAGTGCGTGCGGTTCGACGAGCGCCATGTCCGCCCGATGGGCCGCAATGCAGCCGGGGTCAATGCCATTACCCTTCGTGAAGGGGACGCCATCGTCGCCACCGCGGTGGTGGACAAGGACGATAAGCGCGACCTTCTCGTGGTCAGCGAAAAAGGCCTTGGCAAGCGCACCCCGCTGTCCGAGTACCCCGCCAAGGGCCGCGCCACTCAGGGGGTCATCACCCTCAATGTCACCGACAAGACCGGTCCGGTTGTTGGCGTGCAGGTGGTGGAGCCGGATGACGAGGTCATGTGCATCACTTCCGCGGGGGTTCTGATTCGGGTGCCGGTGGAAGGGATTCGCCAGACAGGCCGCAATGCCCAGGGGGTGAAAGTCGTCTCGCCCACCGAGGGTGCGGTGGTCAGCGCGGTCACGAAGGTGGTTCGCTACGCGGCCGAAAGCCCGGGAGACATTGCCGGGAGCTGAGCCGTCGAAGCCGCGCCCGGATTCGGGCGCCGAAGGTGTAAATTGGGATTGCCTTAGAACAGTTAAGGCACGGCTTAGTTTGGGGCGATCTCGCTCCTATTGCTCCTGACAGACACAATAATCTCACACAAAAGCCATTAGAAGTCGGTTGACGGTGCCCTTGTCGGGGTTTATAGTAAAGCCCTGTACAGGATGGGCCCGCCAAAGCTACACAGAGCGTCAGCCCCCAACAGGCTGGCGCTCTGCAGTCCCAGCAGACCCCGCAGGGACCCAGGAAACACCCCGGCGAGCGGACTCATCCAGCTTTCCTCGGCTCTCCGGCTCGTCCACTTTGGGAGGTTGGCGATGGTTTCGGATACCGACGGAACCCGCATCGAATTGTCGGAGAACGCCATCACGGTTCTTGAGCGCCGCTATCTGAAGCGCGACGAGCAGGGGAACCCGGTGGAGACCCCAACCGACATGTTCCGCCGCGTCGCCAAGAACATCGCGCAGGCCGACGCGCAATACGGCGCTGCCCCCGCGGAAGTGGAAAAGCGCGCCGCCGAGTTTCTCGGAGTCATGCTGCGCCGGGAGTTCATGCCCAACAGCCCAACACTCATGAACGCCGGGCGGGAGTTCCAGCAGCTCTCCGCCTGTTTCGTGCTTCCCGTGGAAGACTCCATGGAGAGCATTTTCGAGACTGTGAAGAACACCGCGCTCATCCACAAGAGTGGCGGCGGCACCGGCTTCTCCTTCTCCCGCCTGCGGCCGAAGGATGACATCGTCAGCTCCACGAAGGGCGTCTCCAGCGGCCCGTTGTCCTTCATGCAGGTCTTCGATGCCGCCACTGAAGCCATCAAACAGGGCGGCACCCGGCGCGGCGCGAACATGGCCGTGCTCCGGGTGGATCACCCCGACATTCGCGAGTTCATCCAGGTCAAGAACGACCTGACGAAGCTCACGAACTTCAACATTTCCGTGGGCCTGACGGAAGAGTTCATGCGCAAGGCCCGGATCGACGGGACGTACGAGCTCATCAACCCCCGCAGTGGGGAGGCAGTGGAGAGCGTGCGGGCCCGGGAGATCTTCGATCTCATCGTGGACTGCGCCTGGGCAACCGGCGAGCCGGGGATCATCTTCCTGGACCGCATGAACTCCGCGAACCCCACTCCCGCCGTGGGCGAGATCGAGAGCACCAACCCCTGCGGCGAGCAACCCCTCCTGCCGTACGAGTCGTGCAATCTGGGCTCGATCAACCTCGGCCTGATGACGAAGGGGCCGGTGCTGTCAGCAGAGATCGACTGGGAGCGGCTCCGGTCCACGGTGCATACCGCCGTTCGGTTCCTGGACAATGTCATCGACATGAACCGCTTCCCGCTGGAACTCATCGCGGAGCGGACCCGGGCGAACCGCAAGATCGGCTTGGGGATCATGGGCTTCGCCGACCTGCTCATCCAGATGGGCGTGCCGTACAACACCGAGAAGGCCGTGGACGTGGCCCAGTCGGTGATGAAGTTCGTGCGCGACGAAGCCCGGGCGGCATCCGAGCAACTCGCCGAGGAGCGCGGGGTCTTCCCAAACTGGGAACTGAGCATCTTCAACAATGGCGTCCCCCGCAAGCAGCGCAATGCCACCACCACGACACTTGCGCCCACCGGCACCATCAGCATGATCGCTGGCTGCTCCAGCGGTTGTGAGCCCTTGTTCGCCGTGGCCTTCACCCGCCGCGTGCTGGATGGGGACGAGCTTGTGGAGGTCAGCCCGCTGTTCGAGCTGGTGGCCAAGGATCGGGGCTTCTACAGTCCGGAACTGGTGCGGGAGATCGCGGCGCGCGGCTCGCTTGCAGACATTGCGGCGGTGCCGTCTGACGTGCGCAGGGTGTTCGTCACCGCCCACGATGTCACGCCGGAATGGCACGTGCGCATCCAGGCGGCCTTCCAGCTGTACACGGACAATGCGGTCAGCAAGACGGTGAATTTCCCGCACGACGCCACCCGCGAGCAAGTGGCCGAGGTGTACAATCTGGCCTACGATCTGGGCTGCAAGGGCGTCACCATCTACCGCGACGGGTGCCGGGAGAACCAGGTGCTCAGCACCGGAGCCACCGAACAGGCTCACGCGCCGGCGGCACCGCCCATCACCGAACCCCGCGCGCGCCCGGACCTGATCACCGGAACAACACGCGCCATGGTGACTGGCTGCGGGAAGCTGTACATTACGATCAATGAGGACGAAGCGGGGCCCTTCGAGGTCTTCGGCAACATGGGCAAGGCCGGCGGTTGCGCGGCGAGCCAGACGGAGGCCGTCGCCCGCCTGATCTCACTGGCATTGCGCTCCGGGATCAAGGCCGAGCACGTGGTCCAGCAGCTAAAAGGCATCAGCTGCCACATGCCCGCGTGGCTGCCGGGCGGCGGGAAAATTCTGTCCTGCGCCGACGCCTTCGGCAAGGCGATCGAGCGGTGCATCAGACCCGACGGCGGCCAGCTTTCCATCGACTTCAACGGCGAAAGCTTCGGGCATCTCGGCGCGTGCCCGGAATGCGGCGGGCCCCTGTATCACGAGTCGGGCTGCATCCTGTGCCACGACTGCGGGTACTCGCAGTGTGATTGACGCTGGGCGACGATGACGCCAAAGCAACGGGCCGCCTCCCAGTGGGAGGCGGCCCGTTTCGTATGACGCGTAGCGATGGGTGGCACTGCTTCTCGAAGCAGTGATCGGCGAGAAGCACACCACGCACGGCGTGGTGTGGCACCTCATCTTCGACCCTCAATCGGCCAACTCCGCGGGGGGCTGGAAGGCGCTGTCGTGGGCCATCTGCGCGGCCCGGTAGAGGCTCTCCGGCGTGCCCGCATCGGACCAGTCGCAGTCGATCACGTCATACCGCAATTGTCCCCGC
>JAGPGE010000400.1 GCA_018056145.1 Armatimonadota bacterium | reverse complement strand
TTCCTCCTGCGCGTGGTATAATGAAAACAACAACGGTCGCGATGTCTCGCACCCGCGACCGAAAAGGCTTGCCAGGAGGGCGGTGATGAGCAATGCGACTGCCGCTGATGCCTCTGAACACCGTGCTGTTCCCGGGGATGCCCATGCCGCTTCTCATCATGGAGCCCAGGTACCTCTCGATGGTCCAGGAATGCCTGGATGCAGAGAGTCCCTTCGGGGTGGCGCTCATTGAGAGCGGGCCTGAAGTGGGTGGAATCGCCTCACCGTGTGATGTGGGAACGCTTGCGCGCATTGTGCATGTCGCCGAGAACGACACGCTCCAGGACCGGGCCTTGGACATCGTTGTCGTTGGCGAGGACCGGTTTCGCATCCGCGAACTAGAGCCCGATGGCGATCTCCTGCGTGGTATCGTTGAGCCCTATGAGGCTTCGCCGGCGGATATTCGCGTATCTCCTGAGTTGTGCCGGGAGCTTGCGCAGATGCTCCAGGAGCACGTCGCGGCGATCATGAAGCTCATCGGGATTCCGGATGCGCAACTTCGCATCCCCGAGGACCCGGAACCGCTGTCGTTCATGATCGCGGCCCACATCACGGCTTCTGTCCAAGAGCGCCAGAGCCTCCTGGAGATGCTCCAGCCAGCGGAACGTCTGCTTCGCGAGAGGGAGCTTCTTCTCGAGGAAACCGGGCACTACCGGCTCCTGCTTGCTTCGCTGGAGCACGCGAAGAAGCCTGAGCCCGACAAGGATAGCCCGGCTGCGTTTTCTCTGAACTGAGCCGCCAGGGGCGGCCAGTTGTCAGATCTGCCACGGGAGGCTGTCTGGTGGAAAACGAGAGGACCTGCCCGCACTGCGGCGGCGCCGTGCCCATATCGCGCGTGGTCTGCCCCCACTGCAACCGGACGCTGCCCTCCGCCGGCACCGTCCCACCTGGATCGTCGCCCCCGGCGTACCAGGGCCCGGCGTACGCATCCGTACCCACGCGCATTCCGGCCAGCCCCCCGCAACAGCAGTCTCCTGCGCCACCAACGCCGCCCGTGCCGCCACCGTACCCGTCCCAGTACGCCGGCTACCACGGACCGCCCAGGATCACTCCGCCTGAGCCCCCCCAAGATGACACCATGGGGATCGTTGGCCTGATCTTCAGCATTGTGGGGCTGCTCTCATGCGGCTGCCTGCCCATTCTGTGCCCGGTGGGCCTGATTCTGTCCATCATTGCTCACAACAAGCGCCAGACCGGTGTGACCATGACCGGAATCGTGCTGGGGATCATCGGCACTTTCGTCTTCATCCTGTCTCTGATCTGGGCAGTCTACATGGCGATGAACCCGGACCTGCAGAACCAGATACTCCGGCAGTTCTTCGAACAGATGGGCGTGCCGGTGCCGCCGGGACTGCCGGGGCAGTAGCGACTGTGTGCGAGTTACCGGACGCATCGCCCGTCAACTCCATTGAGGATTCCCCCGACATGACCGACAAGCCATTGCCCCTGATTCGCCCCGCACGCGTTGAGGATGCCGAGCGTTGCGGGGACATCGCTGTCGCTGCATGGGAGCCCGTCTACGAGTCATTCCGCCGAATGGTGGGGGATGAGCTGTTCGCGCTCCAATGGCCCAACTGGCGGGATGACAAGCGCGGGCAGGTGGAGGGCTTCATCCGCAAGCACACCGATTGGGCGATTGTGACGGAGCTTGACGGCGCAATCGCCGGGTTCCTGACCTACACCATCAATGCCGAGCGCGGCAGCGGCGAGATCGGCAACAACGCGGTGGACCCTGGCTTCCAGGGCTACGGTATCGGGACGCTCCAGTGTGAGCGGGTGCTCGATATCTTCCGCGAGGCCGGCCTCAAGTTCGCGACCGTCTACACGGGTCTCGACGAAGCGCACCTGCCCGCCCGGCTCATGTACGCCAAGGCCGGCTTCGACCTTTCCACACCGCATATCCGGTACTACAAGCGCCTGTAATCGCCCGTGGACGCCAGTGAGCGGTTTACGGGCAGACCCCGGCCGGCCCGACCCCATATTCGGAGGTCACACCGCCATGTCTCGTGCGCTCTGGATCGTATTTCTGATGCTCATACTGGTTGCGGCATATGCCGCTGATGGGCCCTTGACGCTGTATGTCGCCACCACCGGGAATGACGCCTGGAGCGGGCAACTTCGTGAGCCCGGCGAGGATGCCCAGGACGGCCCGCTGGCAACGCTCGAAGCCGCGCTGGAAGTCGCACGGGATGCCCGCGAACCCGGCCAGCCGGTGCGCATTGTGCTCCTGGAGGGAAACCACACGCTGTCCGCGCCGGTGGAGCTTGGACCCGCGGATTCCGGCCTCACGATCGAAGGCGAGAGCAATGCGGTGACTCTCTCCGGCGGCCGCGTGGTCTCCGGCTGGAGGCCCTGGCGCGACGGGATCTTCCAGGCGGACCTGTCCGAGCTGGATCTGCCCGATCTCGACTTCCGCGAACTGTACTGCGACGGGAAGCTCATGCCCTGGGCAAGGGTGCCCAACTTCGACCCTGAACACCCCCGCACCGGCGGGTTCCTGCAGAACGGGGCGGTCGTGGAGGCGGACACGAAGACCAAGTTCCGTTACAAGGAGGGTGACCTGAACCCAGAGCGCTGGGCCCACCCGGAACGCGCGTGGATGATGTTTCACGATTCCCTGAACTACGAGACCCAGTACTGTCCGGTGAAGAGTATCGACCCCGACAAGCGCATCGTGGAGGCCGTGCGGGGCGTGTATGTGCTGTCCGAGGGCAATCCATTCTACCTGTGCGGGATTCTCGAGGAGCTGGACGCGCCGGGCGAGTGGTGCGTGGACCCGGACGCGAAGGCCCTCTACTTCATGCCCCCGGGGGACGACCCACAGGCAAAGCGGCAGGTGGTGGTCCCGGCTCTCCAGTCGGCCTTCGTGCTCAAGGGGCAGCCGGACCAGGACCGGTGGGTTGAGAACGTGCGTATCTCGCGCCTGGGAATCCGAGATTTCCGGGGCCGGGCGATCATGGTCACCGGGGCGCGCGACTGCACCGTTGCGGCCTGCGACCTGCGCAATGCCGAAGTCGGCGCGTACCTGGGCGACGACACCCACGCCTGCAAGGTGCTGGGCTGCGACATCACCCAGACCCAGGGCGATGGAGTGAGCGTGATCGGGACCAGCCTGGACCACGAGCGGGTCAGCGACCATCTCATCGACAACAACTACATCTGGGATTTCGGCTGGGGGCGTATTCACAACCGTTGCGGCGGGGTTTACATGCACCGCTGCGCACGCGTCAAGGTGACGCACAACCACGTGCATGATGGCCCGCGCTATGCCATCGGAATGGACGTCGGCAATGACTGCGAGATTGCCTGGAACTACGGGCACCATGTGAACCTTGTCACGGCAGACACGGGGATCATCGAGGCGGCCACGGCCCTGGACTGGCGGCTGGAGCAGGATGAGGAGCTTGCGCGCAATCTCGCGCACAACCGCGGGAACACCATTCACCACAACCTGTTGCATGACGCGGGAGGATGGGGAACCGACAGGGCAACCGGCGAACTGGTCTCGCCCCATTACTCCTGGGGCATCTACCTCGATACCCACTGCAGCAACTGGCATGTACACCATAACGTCGTCTACAACACGGTGCTGGGCGGGTTCATGCTCAACTGCGGCATTAGTAACCTGGTGGAAAACAACGTCTTCGTGGACGGCCAGAAGAACCAGGTGCAGTGGAATCCGTGGACGAAGTACGAGTACCGGGACAACCGCTGCGAGCGCAATGTGATCGACTACGCCGGCAAGACCGCCAGCCTGTATACGCTGAACGGCTTCAAGGACGAGTATGTGCGGTTCGCCGGCAATCTCGTGCACTCGCGCGATGGGAATATCCGCATCACCGGCGTGTCCGGGCTGCCGAATAAGAACGCCTGGCAGGCCTGGACCGCCCGGGGACAGGACACAAGGAGCATGGTCGCCGACCCCCTGTTCGTGGACCCCGCGGCGCGGGATTACTCCCTGAAACCCGACTCGCCGGCCTTCGCGCTGGGCTTCGAGCCGATCGACCTGTCCACCGTGGGCAACTATGACAGCCCGGATCGGCGCGTCTGGCCCCGGCCTGAAGAGCCGGTGGTTCGCGATGAGATGAGCTACGATCCGGCGGATGTCGTGCGTCCGACTCAGCCTGCATTGCGCGACTACGAGGGCTACTCGGTGGGGGAAAAGAAGCGGGCCGCCCATGTGGGCGAGGAGGGTGCGCTGGCGACGATCCGCGTGACGGATGAGACCGCGGCCAGTGGCAGACAGAGCCTGAAGTTCGCCGAAGCCGAGGGTGTGAAGCTCAACTTCGTCCCGTACTGCACCTACCCGCTTGAGCTGGAGAGCGGCGTGCTCAACGCCGGGTTCGATTTGCGCTGGGAGACCGGGGCGCAGTTCGTCTACGAGTGGCGCGATGATCCGTACACCTACAATCTCGGGCCGCAGGTCACCGTGAGCGCCGGGGGGGAACTGAAGGCCAATGGGAAGACAATCGGCAATGTGCAGGCGGGGCAGTGGGTCCGGTTCGACATCTCCTGTGGCCTTGGACCGCAGAACACGGGCAAGTACACGCTGACCATCCGCCCGGCAGGTGGCGAGGCGCGGGTGCTGGAGGGCGTCGAGCATGCTCCGGGCTTCAAGCTGCTGAACTGCGCGGTGGTGATGTCCATCGGCACTGGCCCGGCCACATTCTACCTGGACAATGTGGAGTTCAACTGGGAGAAGGCGGGAGGTTAGGAGCTGGAGAGCCGGCGCCCGCTCCTGGACTCATTGGAGTGGCGTCGGGCCGTGGCAGGCCCGCAGGGCGCCGCCATGCCGTGAGCCCCCAAAGGGGGCTTCCGCCCATGGCTGTACGCTGGCGGCGGCCTGAGTACGGAAGGCGAAGGCAGACGGCGCATTGGGCACAGGCATCGAGCTCGGGTACGGCTCGAGTTCGGTGCCTGTCCCCCAATGCACGACACGTGCTCCCCAACCTCTATCGCAGAGGCATCCCCAACTCCCGCAGGCGGTCCTGGACCTGCGCCACCGTCGCGCTCCGGGCATTTCCATCTTCACTCAGCGCCGCCGCAACTCCCGCCGCCTGCCCCGTCTGCATGCAGTTCACCATCACCCGCAAGGCCCCGGCCGCCTCGTGGGTCATCCCCGCGCAACGCCCCGCCGCGAACACATTGTCCAGATCCCGGGCGATCAGCGATCGCAGGGGCACCTGATAGCAGAGGGTATCGCGCTTCGGGGCATCCAGCCCCTCTCCGTCCCACCGCCCGGTTTCCGTGGAATGGTCCGGGTTGATGCGGTGGAAGGTCCCGTCCAGGCGGTTGAACACGATCCCCGGGGCGCCCGGAGTGTGAATGTCGATGGGGTAGGTCCCCTGAGCGATGGCGTCTTCGAAAGGCTTCGCCCAGAGCAGGTCGTCGCCGGTGACCTGGTACTCCGCGATGATCCGGTGGCTTTCGCGCAAGCCCAGTGCAGCCGCAATGGCCACCAGGCGCAGGTTTCCCCAGCCCGGCATTTGCCTGGCGCGTTCCAGCACCCAGCGCAACTGGTAGCGCGCCTCGATCTCGGCCCGGGTTAGGCTCAATGCGTCTGCGCAGTTCACATCCAGCACCCGGGTGCCCGCTGCGAAATGCTCTGTCTCAGTGCCGGGCCATCGATCGCCCCAGAAGAATGCCGGGAAGGGCTCGCCGTTGTAGTTCATTGTGTGCTTCGCCAGTTCCGCCGCTAGTGCCCCCAGGCCGCCGGGCCCCAGGTTGTCGATTCGGTAGCAGAGGGTTGGCGCCTGGCAGGCCCCGGTCGAATCGCCAAGTTCGGTCGCCACACCGGTGCGACGCACCAGGTCGGCGTCCCCGGTGCAGTCGATGAAAGATCTGGCCAATACCGCCCTG
>JAGPGE010000399.1 GCA_018056145.1 Armatimonadota bacterium | reverse complement strand
CGACGGTGATCGAGACGGCGGCGAAACGAGGCGAAGACGCGCTGTCGGTCCTCACGCGACTGCTCACCCCGGACGCTCCCCTGCTGTCCCTCCCTCAGCCCCCCTAGGCGGAAGGTGAGTAGTTACCCTCTCCAGTTCCGCGATGGTTCAGCGGCATGAGCATAACAGGGCCATATTACACCGGGGTTAACGCTTCGTAATATCTGCCCGTTCCTGGGGAATAACTCACGGCTTGCGGCGGGGACTGTGCGGCCGGCCATGCCCGTTCCAGTCGCGCGTATCCACGACCAGCGGCAATTGCTCGCGCAGGAGACGGGCATCAACAGCGCGAAGTTCCTCGGTAGCGACGTCCAGCCGCTGTGCAAGACGCCCGGGCTCCCAGATCTGTCCCGCATCACCCACTGCGAGGACGAGGACGCTCCCGCCCGGCTCCAACCCGGCCCAATGCATATGGATCTCGGGAATCACCAGGCGGCCCCGGCCGTCCACGGCAACGGTGACCGCGCTGCCCGCATGAAAACGGAACAGGTCGAGGGCGTGCTGGTTGTGAGCGCTCAGTCGTTGCAGGTCCGCCAGCACTCGTTCCCAGACACCCGGCGGCGTGAGAAGAACGCAACCGGCCAAATCTGCCGACAGCGTGGCCGCTCCCCCATAGGCGTCGCGGCAGACCCGGGGGATCGTGAGCCGTGAACCGTCGAGCCGTCTGTCATGCAGCGGACGACAGGCGCCTTCGCCCATCTCGGCCAGCCCTCCGGTCGTGTCGCGAGCGGTCATCTGCGGGTCGCGACCGTCACCACAAGTCGGTCCGCCCGAGCGTCACGGGCAAGTTCGCCGCGGATGCCCAAATGCCCTGCACGGCGCGACCTGGGAGCGCTGCCGCAAAAAAGCGACCGGCGGTTTCTTGCACGAGGCAGGCCCGTGTGGTATCATCACGTCTTCAACATTCCCGCTGCCCGGAAAGCAGTGGGCGGAAACACCTGAGGTAGGGGACAATGAAACGGACTTACCAGCCGAAGAAGCGAAAGAGGGCGCGGACCCACGGCTTCCGCAGCCGCATGGCCACCAAGGCCGGACGCCGGGTCATCAAGGCGCGCAGGCGCAAGGGGCGCGTCCGTCTGTCTGTGTAAAGCGGGGCCGGATGGAACCTTCGGGGCGTCTCGAGACCTTGAGGAAGCAGCGGGAGATCAGCGAGGTTTTCCAACGGGGCAAGCGACGACGAGGGCGGTACATGGACGTCGTGGCGCTCCCACGAGACCACGGCGTCTTGCGCTACCTGTTCGTTACCAGTAGGCGTGTGGGCAACGCCGTCGTTCGCAACCGCGTCCGGCGACGCCTGCGTGAGGCGGTCCGAGCTCTGCGTGACGAAACCAAACCGGGGCACGACATCGCGCTGGTCAGCTTCCCCACCGCCGCCTCAGCCGACTACCGAGAGCTTGCAAGCGAATTGCGGCGCCTCATGGAGCGTGCGGGGCTGCTCGCCGTGGGGCCGGGCGCATGAGCTTCTGCGAAACCCTGTGGCGCTTGCCGGCCAGGATCATCGTGGCGCTCGTCAGAACCTATCAGCGAACGCTTTCCCGAGTCCTGCCCCCAACTTGCCGCTTCGAGCCATCCTGTTCGACGTACATGATCACCGCGGTCCACAGGCACGGAGCACTCCGCGGCCTGCTTCTGGGCCTGTGGCGCATCGCCCGCTGCAATCCGTTCAACCCGGGCGGTTACGACCCTGTTCCGGGAACCCGGGATGAAACCGAACCGCCTACGAGCCCGCCCGAGCGGGACTGAATGCCAAGGGGCCCTGATGGACAACGCCCAACCTAAGACTATCGCGCGCGGGATCGCTTTGATCGGCCTCATGCCGTTCCTTCTATCCCTCGCCATGCCTGCCTTCGCGGCGCCGACGCTATTCCAGGCCGGCCTGCCCGAAGTCCTGGTCATCGGCCCGGGCACAGATGAGAAGGACGTCCCCGCCGTCACTGACCTCAAGGCCGAGGCAGAACGCCTCATATCAATGGCTGCCTGGGCCAACGAGAACGCCCCTTCATCCGGGTTCCTCAAGAAACTCATGGGCTCCTCCGGCGACCCACAGGCAGTGACCCTCGACGCCCTAACTGCGAATCTCGAAGCCCTGCGTGGCAAGCTCGTTGCCGTCGAGGGGCTCTACGAGCCTCTTGGAAAAGGCGAAGGCGTGCTCAAAGGCGCCCGGAGCAACTGCGCTGTCACTCTCCCGGAAGGAACTCCTGTTGAGGGGTTCGGCGGCAAGGACATCGACGGCGTTCCGGCCCGCGTCGTGGGGATGGTGGAGGCGAAGGGCAAGCAACCGGTCATTCGCGCCACCGTCGTGACGCCCTCCGCCGGGATCAGCTGGATCCGCGCCGCCCGGGCCTACGACCTCGCCGGCGAGTATGACGACGCGCTGGAGGCCTACCAAAAGGCGGAGGCCGCACTCCGCAGCGTCCCCGGCGACCTCGCTGCATTTAGCCGCGTGCGCTCAGGGCAGATCGCCTACGACCATCTGCGCAACAAGAAGCTTGCGAGCAAGCACTTCAACACCGCCTGGACCACCTACATCACCAACATCCCGCCGGGCACTCCAGCGCTCTACGTCTGGTCGCCCTCACCCGCGGAAAAGACCTGGACCCGCTCCACGGTCCACGACGCCATCGGCCCGACCCTTAGCAAGCTCAACTCCGACAGCTTCTGGTACCATTTCGTCGCCTTCTTCGTCATGGTCTGCGGTGGAAACGCCGCCCTTGGCATCCTCCTGCTCGCCCTCGTGGTGCGCCTGATCATCTGGCCGCTCACCCGCAAGCAGCTTGAGTCCGCCGCGGCCATGCAGAAGCTACAGCCCCAGATCAAGGAACTCCAAGCCCGGTACGCGGACGACAAGCAGAAGTTCCAGACCGAGTTTTGGGCGCTCTGCCAGGCCAACGGCGTCAACCCCCTGGGCGGCTGCCTGCCGCTGCTGGTGCAGATGCCCATCCTCATCCTCATCTACCAGGGCATCCGTCTGTACATCGTCGAGTTCGACAAGTCCTCCTTCTTGTGGGTCGAAAACCTCGCGGGACCGGACATGATCCTGCTGATCGCCTACACCATCAGCATGATCCTTTTCCAGAAAATGACCCAGAAGACTAACCCGCAGGCGGTCATGGACCCGCAGCAGCAACAGCAGCAGAAGATGATGATGTACATGATGCCGCTCATGTTCTTCTTCATGTTCAAGACCTTCCCGGCGGCATTCATCCTCTACTGGCTCGGCACAAACATCGTTTATTTCGCCCAGCAGTGGAACTACATGCGCAAGATCGATCACAGCGCCCCCATCCAGGGCAAGCGCAGCGGCGTCGTCGATACCATGGCGCGCATGCTCTCCGGCGAACCCCAGGGAAATGCCGATGCGCCCGAGGAAAAGCCCGCCGAAGACGTGGATCGTCGCAGTCTCGAAGAGCGCCGCAAAGACGAAAAGCAGGCCGGGAAGCGAAAGAGACGCACCCCGGGACGACGCTGATCACCGGCCCGGCAGGGCTGGTTTCCTTGCAGAAGGGAGACAACACGGGATGAGGTCTGTGGAGGTTGCCGGAAAGACCCTGGCAGAAGCCAGGGCCCTCGCTGCGCAGCAGTTGGGCGTCAGCGACGAAGAACTGACTATCGAGGTCCTTGAGGAGCCCCGCAAGCTCTTCGGCATCATCGGCGCGGCCGAGTATCGCATCCGCGCAACCGCCGCCGAAGCCGGGGAAACAGCCGTGGCACAGGAGAGACCAATGGAAGACGGCGAAGACACCACATCGGAGTCCCAGGATGACGCCCCCGAGGGCGACGCCCAGGCTGTCGGCAAGGCTGCGCTCGAAGCGATCGAGACGATCATCTCACTAATGCAACTCGAAGCCACCCCCAGCCTGCGCAGTGCGTCCCTTGAGGAAGTCGTTATAGGCATCGAGGGCCCGGATGCCGGCCGGCTCATTGGTAGGCATGGCGCCGGGCTCGACGCGTTGCAGCTTGTCACCGCCGTCATCGCTAACCGCCGGGCATCCACGGGAGCACGCGTCCTGCTCGACGCCGAAGGTTACCGCGATCGCCGTCAACAGATGCTTATCGAGATGGCGGTCTCTCACGCCGAGAAAGCCAAGGCCGCCGGCAAGGAGATCGTCATCCGCGACCTCAAGCCTTACGAGCGCCGCATCATCCACCTTGCACTCAAGGACGACCCCGACGTGGAGACTTACTCCGAGGGCCAGGGTGAGGACCGCCAGCTCGTCATCTCACCCCGCGTCTGATCACCCCCACGTCAGACCTGCATAGTGTAGGGCCCCGGCGCCTCTCGCCGGGGCCCTCTTTCCGCCACCCTCAGTTCCCCTTGGCCAGGTCGTATACCGCGGCCTCCACCGTGTCCCTGTCCACCCGCGCGCCACGCCGGGCCGCCTGCTCCTGCACGTACCGCATCTTCGCCGGGCCGTGGCCGGGCCCGTAGATCTGCTCCGCCGCCTTCACAAGCTCCAGCAGCAGGGCCCGAAGTCGGTCGTCATCGATCTTCTCCACGTACTTCCTGCTCACCCGGAAAGCCAGCCCGAGAAGCAGTGCGCCCAACCCCGGCGCCGCCAGCACACGCACGTACTCCAGCACGTTCTCCATTCCACTTCACCTCTCCCGTTTCTCAGCAACCCGCGGACCGTCCAGCCTTCTCACGCGCCAGGCCGATCAGAACCGCAAGATGGTACGCGGCGTACAGGAACGCATACCCGAAGAACACGCCCCATACATAGTCCCAACAGGGCCTCTCATGCCCCACTGTCGCCACCACCGACACTCGCCACGCCGTCAACAAAACCAAGCAGAACCGGCAAGGGCCATTCACCCGCATCCGGGCCAGCAGAACCCCTACCCACACGATCCCGCCCAACAGCAGCAGCTCAAGCAGCGCCACCGCAATCAGGCACGGATTAGCCATCATCGTCCAGTTCCTCCATGGCCTGGCTGAAGCTCGTCTCCAGCCGACGCTTCACCTGGCGCAACAGGGCGGTCCCGCACAGCGATGCGAAGAACGCCGTCTGGAAATCATGGTCCACCGCGTGCGCCACCCCAACGCAGATCACAAGCTGCGCCACGAACCCCAGGTGCAGCCGGTGTCCACGCAAGTGCGGCATCACGATGACCCGACTCCCCAGCGCCGCGTTGGTGAGCGCCCCAAGTACTCCGCCACCGGTCAGTGCAACCCAGGACGGGATTTCGTGCATCACATGGCTCCCCTCAACATGCGATCCCCAGGCCACCGCATCGCCTACCTCAGCAGTCCCTCGCGCTCCCACTCGTACTCAAAGTCCGCGCTCTCCGTCCCACCATTCGTGGCCGCAATCACGAAGCCGTCGCCCCGGTGATGCTCCGTCACCACCCACGCAAACCCTGGGCTGTCCGACGTGACCCTCAACTCACCCGGCACCCGGAATCCCCCAGCCGCCCCATGGTCCACCACAATCTCCACCGTCTCATCCGCCGCCACGTCTTCCTCGATGCCCGACCCGCTCACGCGCCCGAACATCAGCCCGTGGCGCTCGCGCTGAGCCCCCTCGCACCCGTTGTCCACTGCCGCCACCGACCCGTCCGCAGCCAGCTCGATCGTCCCCAGCAGTACGCTACCCCCAGGTCCGGGCGGCGCAAGCTGGGCCACGAAAGCCACAGTCCCGTCCGGTGCCGAACCCTCGCCTGACACCGCGTACACGTAGTTGACTGTTCCGTTCGTGAGCCCCGCGATCTCCGCGGCCACCCCGGTCCCGCACCAGCACCCGCCGATCAGCCCGGTCCCCGACGTAACCCTCTTCGTCTCCTCAATCATCCACCCTGCATGCACTCCGTCCCCCAGCAGCTGCCGCACCATCTCGCCCAGCGCCCGGTCAAGCGTATCCGCCA
>JAGPGE010000398.1 GCA_018056145.1 Armatimonadota bacterium | reverse complement strand
GTCCACAGGTGGCCCCGCGCCGGCCGTTTGCCGCATATAGGAGCGCGGGATCGTCCCGCGCCGCGCGCTCCGTCATTGCCAGTGCGGGGCCCTGTGCGCTGAACGACGCGCACAGCCCGCACCTGGTGCTCCGTCTGTCGTCTATGCAGGGTGCGGAAATGTGCCGGACCGGGACGGTAGGCCCTACGCGAGGTGCTGCAATGCGACCGCCGCCGCCCCGGCTATCCCTGCATTGTACCCGAGTTCGGCCCCGACAATCGAGGTTCGCGCTGCCTGAATGTCCATGGCGTACCAGCGGAAGGCTTTACGGACCGGCTCCAGGTAGACGTCGCCCATTTCCGGTACCCCGCCCCCGAGCACAATGACGGCCGGGTCGAACAAGTTCGCGGCCAATGCGAGAGCGAAACCCATGCGAGACGCCGACGCCTCCACAAGCCGGGTCGCTTCAGGATCGCCCGCCGCTGCTAGTGCCCCCACTTCCGCGCCGGTGATGGTCTCTCGCGCATCATCACCGAATCTGACCCCTGATCTCAGCGCCTGCCGGGCATCGCGGCCCAGCGCGTCGCCGGAGCAGAGAGCCTCGACGCATCCGCGCTTGCCACAGGTGCAAGCCGGGCCACCCGGGTCGATGACCATGTGGCCGATCTCCCCGGCATTGCCGTGGGCGCCCCGGATAATGCGGCCGCTGACGATGACCGCGCCGCCCACGCCGGTGCCGATGTTCACGTACAGGACCGGATCAAAGCCGCGGGCCGCGCCGAAGACCGCCTCGCCCAGCCCGCCCGCATTGGCGTCATTCTCGAGCACCACCGGCAGGCCGAACTGGCTGCGGAATGCCCCGGCGATGTCCACGCCGCCCCAGCCGCTGACATGATGCGATAGTCGAGGGCGATCGGTCTCGAAATCCACGGGCCCGCCGAAACCGATCCCGATGGCTGCGGGGGCCTGTCCTCCGCTCTCCACTGCCTTGCGGGCGATGTCAAGCAGACGCGAGAGCACCTGCGGGCCACCTCCGGAACGGGGCGTAGCCTCCCGGACCAGCCCGGTAATTGCGCCCTCGCTGGAGACGAGCCCCGCGCTGATGCGGGTGCCGCCGACATCCACCCCCAGGACCCAGACGGGCCCCATCTCAGGCCTGCTCCTGCGTGAGAGCCCGCTCAACTAGCCCGCAGACGATATGCCCGATGGTGATGTGGCATTCCTGGATGCGCGGGGTCAGTTCGTGCGGGACCTTGATGCATAGGTCGCACAGATCGCCCAACGCGCCGCCAGACTTGCCCGTCATGGCAATGGTTCCCGCCCCGCGCTCCTTGGCCAGGTTAGCGGCATTGACGCAGTTCTCGGCGTTTCCGCTGGTACTGATGGCGATGAGCAGGTCGCCCGGGCCGAGGAGCCCCTCTACCTGGCGCGCGAACACCTGGTCGAACCCGAAGTCGTTGCCGATTGCGGTGAGGATCGAGGTGTCGGTCGTCAGTGCCAACGAGCGGAAAGCAGGCCGGTTCAGGCGGTAGCGGCCCACCAGTTCGCCTGCAAGATGCTGGGCATCCGCGGCGCTGCCGCCGTTCCCACAGAAGGCCACAACGCCGCCGGATCTCAGACACTCGGTCACGGCCTTCGCGAAGACCTCGATCTCCCCGGCCATTGTGTCGCCGATATGCGCTTTGAGCGCCGCGCTCTCGGCCAGTTCCTCCCTGATCTGGTCCTGCAGGTCCTGCACGTTGACCACCTCTGCCGCTGCGCGGCGAATGTCAGAACCGGGCGAAGAACTGAGTCGCCCAGTAATCTCCGTTCGAGTTGACCGACAGCCCGATGCCCACGTGGGTGTACTTCTCGGTGAGAATGTTCGCCCGGTGACCGGGGCTGTTCATCCAGTCCGAGTGGGTCTTGCGGGCGTTCTCCACGGTCAGGCTGTAAAGTCCGGTTCCGTACCGCCGTGCGATGTTCTCGGCGATGGAGTACGTCTCGGCCTCCGGGTAAGCGCGCCGGAACCGCTCAAGAATGGTGCGCAGACCGTCCACAGGCGACTCATGCGCGAAGTACTTCAGATCGCGCATCTCCTCGCTGTGCTGGCGTGCTATTGCGGCAAGGCGTGGGTGCGGGACGCACAGCGGCAGGTTGTTCGCGACTCGCGTGCGGTTGAGTTCGATGACCAGGGCGGCCTCGCACTCCACGAGCAGTTCCCGCTCTCGGGCTGTCGCTGCGTCGCAGGCTTCAGGCAACGGAGGGAAAGAGGACCTCTGAACCGCCCAGTAGTAGGGCAAGGCAGCGGGCAGGTCGCCCTGGCGGTGGCAGACCACGGCCATCCACTGGGTGGCTGGGATATCCCCCGGCGCAAGCTCCAGGGCGCGCTGGAAGGAGTTGCGGGCGGCATCTAACTTCCCCTCGCGGTAGAAGCTGGTGCCCTGATTGACCAGGCGGCGCACCGCGTCGTCAGGCTCCGGCTGGCAGCAGGCCAGGGAGCATGCGGTCAGCAGCAGGACGAAGATCAGAGGTCTATTCGTCGCGAGTCATCCTCTCAGCCCCGACCGATGCGGCGCCGATTGCGCCCACCATCTGGGGCGCTTGGACGCGCAAGGGTTCGAATCCCAGTTCGGCGGCAAGGGCGGCGATGATGCCGTCATTGAGCGCAACTCCGCCGGTGACCATCACCGGCTCCCGGACCCCCACCTGATTTGCCAGCGCCATCGCCCGCTGGGCAACGGCGCGGCAGAGTCCGGCGGCGATGTCCTCGCGCGGTACCCCATCAGCGAGCAGGCCCACGACTTCGGATTCGGCGAAGACCGTGCAGACGCTGCTGATCGGCGCGGGTGCCTCCGAATGCAGGGCAAGCTGCCCAAGTTCCATGAGTTCCACGTCGAGTGCCCGGGCCATGAACTCCAGGAAGCGCCCGGTTCCAGCCGCGCACTTGTCGTTCATCGCGAATGTCTCGGGCTTCCCGTCAGGCGCCAGCGCGATGGCCTTGCTGTCCTGGCCGCCGATGTCAATCACGGTGCTCGTCTCGGGCGCCAGGAGATGGGCGCCTTGGGCATGGCAGGTGATCTCGGTCACCCGCAGGTCGGCTTCAGCCAGTGCGAACCGGCCATAGCCTGTGCCCGCAACGCAGGCGACCTGCTCCCGTCCCAGTTCAGCGATCTCAAGTACCCGGGCGAGAGCGCGAGCGCCTGTTTCCGACGGGCTCCAGCTTGTGGGTTCCTGCCAGGTGGCGACAATCTGCGTGGCGACCGCATCCAGCACGGCCGCCTTGGTCGTCGCGGAGCCTACATCCACGCCGGCAGTGATCATCTCAGGAACTTGAACCAGAGATAGATGCTGGACAGGATGATCCCCTGAAGCGTGATGGGGATCCCGTACTTCAGGTAGCGCACGAAACTCAGCGGGTGCCGGGAACGTTCCGCAATCCCCGCGACCACCACGTTCGCAGACGCACCCACGAGGGTGAAGTTGCCACCGAGACAAGCGCCGAGTGACAGGGCCCACCACAGCGGCAGGATATCGGGCGCGTGGGCGATCTGGAAGAAGTCGGCGTTCGCGGCGTCCGGGTGCAAATTGACCGCCATGTCGTGGATGACCGCGTTCATCGTGGCCACAAAGGGGATGTTGTCCACGATGCCCGAGGCGATTGCGGAAAACCACAGCACGCCCATGGTTAGGGCGAACCGCTGGCCCCCGTCAAGGCCGCCCGAGATGTCCTCACCGCAGGTCATGGTGATGATCTGCTGCCCGACCAGGCGCACGACGCCGGTCTTCACCAATGCGCTGACCATGATGAACAGGCCAACGAAGAAGAAGATGGTGGGCCACTCGACTTCCTTGAGGGTCTCCTCAGGGTCGGCGCGGGGCATGAGCAGAAGCGCCGCGGCGCCCGCGAGAGCGATGGTCGCAGGCTCAAGCCCCAGCTGCCCATGGAGCCCGAATCCGAGGAGCACCGCGCCGATGACGAAAAGGCAGCGCTTCAGGAGGATCTTGTCGGTGATGGCCCGTGTCTCGTCAAACTCCATCACCTGGGCGGCCTGCTCAGGTGTGACCTTCAGGCTCTTGCGGAACGTGAACCAGATCGTCGCCAGGAAGACGGCGAGGATCGCGAAGATTACCGGTCCGTTGATGACAAGGAAGTCGTTGAAGCCGATCCTGGCGGACGAACCGATCATGATATTGGGCGGGTCGCCAATGAGCGTGCTCGTACCACCTATGTTCGAGGACACAATGACCGCAATCAGGAACGGGACGGGATCGACCCGGAGGCTCTCGCAAATCAGGATGGTTACTGGGGCGATGAGCAGGACGGTCGTGACATTGTCCAACCCCGCTGAGAGCACCGCGGTGGCGATGGATAGGTAGACCATGATCAAGACCGGGCTGCCCTTGGCAAGCTTCGCAGCCTTGATCGCGATCCACTGGAAGACACCGGTATGGCGCGTGATGCTGACGATTACCATCATTCCGATTAGGAGAAAGATGGTGTTCCAGTCGGTCCCCTCAACCTCCTCATGCCCGTGGAAGGCGGTGTGCTGGTCGATCAGACCAAAGACCAGCATCACTGCGGCCCCGGCAAGGGCCACCTTGGTCTTGTGGACCCGCTCCGAGGCGATGACGATGTAGGCGAAGATAAACAGCGCCGATGCGGCCGACTGGGGCAGTGTGAGGCCGATTGTCAGGAGCCCCAGGAACAACCCGGCGGCGACAAGCGGAACAATGACGGCCCACAGCGGCGCGAATCTCAGACGGCGCAGAAGCAGGGCGGCAACGGGAACGAAAAGCGCGGCGCCCAGGCATTCGTGCAGGGTCACGCCTCTTCACTCCCGTTAGCTTCAATGGTCGGGCGCACGATGATCTGCATGAGGTCCCGCCGGCTGATGATCCCCACCAGCTTACGGTCCTCAACGACGAAACAGCGGCGAACGTGCTCGCGAACCATGATGCGCGCCACCTCGACAACCGGCTCGTCTGGCGGCACCGCGCGCAGCATCTGGGGACGCAAGACGGAAGCCACCTGCACGCTGTCGAGGTCCTGCCCCCCGGGCATCGGGAAGCTGATCGATTTCGGGAGGAAACTGAGATCAACGGTGGACAGGTACTCCGGGAGGGTCAGGGCGAGTATGTCCGATTCGCCGAATACCCCGAGCAGAATGCCGCTCTCGTCGATGACGGGCAGTGCGGAATATCCGCTTTCCAGCATGACCTCGCCGGCACGCCGGGCGGTGTCGGTGCCCAGCAGCGACACGACTTCGGTCTTCATGATGTCTCGCGCAACCATTGGGGCCACCTGCCGGAATGCGAATAGGCAAAGGCGGAGCCGCATGCAGCTCCGCCGACACTCAATGAACGAATTATAGCAGCAGGGCGCGCAGGTGGTCAAACGGCGCAGAGGCCCGAATACCAGCCGCCCGCCTATCCCTCTCCGGCGCCCGCGATCCCGGCGAAATCCCCCGCGTCCTCGGGCAGCCCGACGATGCGCCACACCGCCGGAGCGTCGGTCTCGGCGGCCTCCACCAGTCCTCCGGCGAGGCCGATGAAGCCCCGATCGGCGTAGACGGCGCCAGGTTCAGGCACAGCCGGGAGTTCCCCTGCGATGCGCATGAGATCCAGCCCTGGCGCGCCGCATGAGATGGACTGCGCGCAGAGCATCACAGTGGGAGCCGAGTGCCTGCCCGAGGGATCGGGGTGCGCCAGCCGGAGTGCCGTCGCGACCGCCCACAGGGCGTCCTCCTCCCCTCCTCCGCTCCACGCCACCACCACCTGACCGTCCGCCTGGCCGAGAATCTCCCCATCATTACGCAGAGCCGTGGTCACCACGCGATCCACCAGCGCAGGGATGTCGGGACCCGGCTCGCCCGGGGCGGGATCGGGCGGGCGGAGGAATAGCAATACGGCCTCCCGCGTCTCGGAGGGTCCACCGGCACTCTCGCAGCC